>CAVHWJ010000006.1:9348-18524 GCA_963639565.1 uncultured Prevotella sp.
CGGAGCAAAGCTATCGTTCTCGAGGAGCAAAGCTATCGTTTGCTCCGGCGAAACGGCACTTCGCTAACGTGTTTTTGGGCTTTTCGGACGTGTTTTTCTGGCGTAAAACGGCGGTTTTGTAATGTTTTTCTGGCGAAGCGCAGTTTTTCCGGCGGCTAAAAGGCGTTTCTCCGTCGTGTTCTTTACCGTTGTGCATCGGGAACGGGAAAAACCGAATGTTAAATTCGGAAGCGGAAACCGTTAATTTCCATTAAGCCAACGGTACGGAGAGGAGGGGCGGAAACGGCACGAAAGAAAATAACAAAAATAGTTAAAAACATTGACGCGTAAAGGGATTTTTCGTACCTTTGCAAGGTTTTTCGGTATAATAAGCCGTAAAACATTTACTATCAGCAGTTTATAAGGTTAAAAGGAATTTATCAGGAATGAGACAATTAAAAATTCAGAAGAGTATTACAAACCGTTCAAGTGAGGCACTGGATAAATATCTTGTCGAAATTGGACGCGCTCCGCTTATTTCCATTGACGAGGAAATAGAACTGGCCCAGAAAATCAAGAAGGGCGGCAGAGAGGGAGAACGCGCCAAGGACAAGCTCGTCACCGCCAACCTGAGGTTTGTGGTTTCTGTGGCAAAGCAGTACCAGCACCAGGGACTTACTCTTACAGACCTTATCGACGAGGGCAACATCGGACTTATCAAGGCCGCGCAGAAGTTTGACGAGACACGAGGCTTTAAGTTCATATCGTATGCCGTGTGGTGGATCCGCCAGAGCATCCTCCAGGCCATTGCCGAACAGAGCCGCATCGTGAGACTGCCGCTCAACCAGGTGGGTTCGCTGAACAAGATTAACCACGAAATCAACAAGTTTGAGCAGGAGAACCAGCGCCACCCGTCGGTTTCGGAACTTTCGGAGGCGACGAACATCGACGAGGAGAAAATCGGACAGTCGCTTGCCGCCGACGGACACCACGTGAGCATCGACGCGCCGTTTCAGGACGGAGAGGACAACTGTATGCTCGACGTTATGCCCAGCGGAGAGGACAGCAGGACCGACCGCATGGTGGACCACGAGTCTATGGCTCTGGAACTCAATTCCGTGTTGAGTAAGGTTTTGAAAGACAGGGAAATCACTATCATCCGTGAATGTTTCGGTATAGGATGCCAGGAGAAGGGTCTTGAGGAAATCGGCGACCAGCTCGGCCTTACCCGTGAGCGCGTAAGGCAGATCCGCGAAAAGAGCATCGCGAAGCTCCGCGACAGCGGCAACGCCAAGATTCTCGTGAAGTATCTGGGATAAACAAAAACACATATACAGTAAGGATATTTGCAATCCTTGTCTGGGGAACAACGCCAAATTGGCGGCCTTCTTTCAGACAAGGATTTTTTCGTTTCACGTACCTGCGCGTTCGTTTGCTTGCATTCTCCCCCACCTTATTTATATATATAAAGCAAAAATCAATTCGCTAAGTTCGCCGTGAAAAGAAATTTGACTATCTTTGCATTGTCTTTGAACGGGGCGAGCCATTGCCCAAGGAACAAAGACAAATCATTTATTCAGGCATAAAGGTTGGTTATGAAAGCAACAATACAGGAAAAGGACATCATAAAGGCGGCGAACGAGGGCATGGACGCTTTCGTGAAATTGTTTTTCGACGCAGTGATGCATGCGGCCGGAGGCAAGATAGACGGCACGAACATGGGCGAACTGACGACAGACCAGATTACCCTCGTGGCGTACGTCTGGCTTAGGGACGAGGTAATGGACGGCGGTTTCGTGCAGCTCATCCACAACGGCTACGGCGGCTTCATCTTCGACAACCCATTCGCCAAGATGATGAAGGAATGGGGGCTGAAGGACTTTTCCAAACTGGTCTATAACGTGAGGAAACTATACGTGGAACACGGAGAGGAGATTGCCAAGGACTGCACCGACGAAGAGTTCATGTCGCTCTTCGAGAAATACCCCGAGTTTGACGACTACGACGACGCCTTCGTGGAGAACGAAGAGGAGTGGACGGGACTCGTGGCAACATACATCGACAACCATATCGACAATTTCGCAACAGTTGAGAAATAACGGAAAATGAACAAGGAACAAGAACTTCTGAGAAAGAAAAGTCCTGTAAACATACGCAACAAGAAAGCCTCGTTTGAATATTTCTTCGTTGATACCTTCACCGCAGGCATAGTGCTCACAGGCACGGAGATAAAGTCCATACGCATGGGCAAGGCTTCGCTCGTGGACACCTTCTGCTATATCCACAACGGCGAGATATGGGTGAAAGGGATGAACATATCGCCCTATTTCTACGGGTCGTATAACAACCACGAGAGCAAGCGCGACAGGAAGCTGCTGCTCAACAAAAAGGAGATACGCAACCTGCAGGAGGAGACGAAACAGGTGGGCTTCACCATTGTGCCAACGCTGCTCTTCATCGACAGCCACGGCAGGGCGAAGCTCGACATCGCGCTGGCGAAGGGAAAGAAGGAGTTTGACAAACGCCAGACGCTGAAGGAGAAAGAGGACCGCAGGGAAATGGACAGGGCAAGGAAAAGATACTGATATGAAGATAAAGAATATCATGTTTGACCTTGGCGGCGTGATAATGACTATCGACCAGCCAAGCGCAGTGAGAAGGTTCAGGGAAATCGGACTGGACGACGCGGACAAAATCCTCGACCCCTACACGCAGAGCGGCATATTCGGCGACCTGGAGGAGGGGAAGATTACCGCCGACGACTTTATCCGCGAGTTGAGCGGCATGACGGGGCGGCAGCTGACGTTCGACGAGTGCAAATACGCGTGGCGCGGATATACCAAGGAAGTGCCGATGAGAAACATCCACGCGCTCGACGCGCTCCGCAAGGAGGGCTACCGGCTGATACTTATCTCAAACACCAACCCCTTTATGATGGACTGGGGCATGAGCGAGGACTTTTCGGGCGACGGCAGGAAAATCTCCGATTTCTTCGACGCGCTCTACATGAGCTACAAGATGAAGATGATGAAGCCCGACAGCAGGATGTTCGAGGAGATAGTGGCGCGCGAGGGGATAAAGCCCGGAGAGACGCTCTTCGTGGACGACGGGGAGAAGAACGTCTCCGTGGCGCTCGGTCTCGGGTTCGAGACTTTTTGCCCCAAGAACGGCGAGGACTGGACAGGGAAACTGAAAACGCTTCTCGCCAGCTACGAATAAAGGAAAACGGAAATCCCGCCCTGATTTGCGGCGGGACTGAAAAACAGCATATACGTTATGTTTAAGAAAAAAAGAAGATGGCACTGTCTCTCGGGGCAGGAGCCAACAGACTTGGACAAGCAAGTGATGTATTGGGAGAACAAGGGTAAACTTGTTCCCACAAGGGATTTGATAAAGACACCCGAGCAGATTGAGGGCATACGCCGCAGCGGCGTGGTGAACACCGGAGTTCTTGACGAGGTGGCGAAGCAGATACACGCCGGGATGAACACGCTCGAAATTGACAAGATATGTTATGACTATTGCGTGGGCCACGGCGCGACGCCAGCTTGCCTCAACTACGAGGGCTTCCCCAAGAGCGTTTGCACCAGCATCAACGAGGTGGTGTGCCACGGCATCCCCAAGGAGGAGGACGTATTGGAAGAGGGCGACATAGTGAACGTGGACTTCACCACGATTCTCGATGGTTATTACGCCGATGCCTCCCGTATGTTCATCATCGGCAAGACCACTCCCGAAAAGGAGCAGCTCGTAAGGGTGGCCAAGGAGTGCCTTGAAATCGGCGCGGAGGCCGCCAAGCCCTATTGTTTCGTGGGCGACATAGGCCACGCCATACAGAAGCACGCCGACAAATACCACTACGGCATCGTGAGGGACTTGTGCGGCCACGGCGTGGGACTGAAGTTCCACGAGGAACCGGAGGTGCTGCACTACGGGCACCGCGGCCAGGGGATGCTCATCGTTCCCGGCATGGTGTTCACCATAGAGCCTATGGTGAACATGGGAACTTGGGAGGTTTTCATTGACGAAGACGACGAATACGGCTGGGAGGTCATCAGCGGCGACGAAAAGCCGAGCGCACAGTGGGAACACACGTTCGTTATGACCGAACACGGCGTGGAAATCCTGACGCACTAAAGACTTTGGGGCAATATGGAACAGAAGGATATTTATATCTTGGGAATAGAGAGCAGCTGCGACGACACGTCGGCGGCGGTTCTCAAAAACGGTGTCCTGTTGAGCAACGTCACCGCCTCGCAGGACGTTCACATGGCCTACGGCGGCGTGGTGCCGGAACTGGCATCGAGGGCGCACCAGCAGAACGTGGTGCCGGTGGTGGACCAGGCGATAAAGCGCGCCGGCATCACCAAGGAGATGCTTTCGGCGGTGGCGTTCACGCGCGGGCCGGGGCTTATGGGTTCGCTGCTCGTGGGCGTTAGCTTCGCAAAGGGTTTCGCGCGGTCGCTCGGTATTCCGCTTGTGGACGTGAACCATTTGCAGGGCCACGTTATGGCGCATTTCATCAAGGAGAGCGACGACGACACCTCCGCTCCCCCACTCCCCTTCCTCTGTCTGCTCGTGAGCGGCGGCAATTCGCAGATTGTAAAGGTGAACGCCTACAACGACATGCAGCTGTTGGGGCAGACCATCGACGACGCGGCCGGAGAGGCGATAGACAAATGCTCAAAGGTTATGGGTCTGGGCTATCCCGGCGGCCCGATTATCGACAGGCTCGCGCGCAAGGGCAATCCCCTCGCCTACAAGTTCGCCGAACCGCACATCCCGGGTCTCGACTACAGTTTCAGCGGCTTGAAGACATCGTTCCTTTACAGTCTGCGCGACTGGGTGAAGACCGACCCGGATTTCATAGAGCACCACAAGGAAGACCTCGCGGCAAGTCTGGAGCACACCATAGTGGACATACTGATGAAGAAGCTGCGGCTCGCCGTGAAGCAGACGGGCATCAAGCATGTGGCGGTGGCAGGAGGGGTGAGCGCAAACAACGGATTGCGCAACGCTTTCGCCGACCACGCCAAGCGGTACGGCTGGGACATCTACATCCCCAAGTTCAGCTACACCACCGACAATGCGGCGATGATTGCCATAACGGGGTATTACAAGTTCCTCGACAAGGATTTCTGCCCCATCGACGCTCCCGCGTTTTCAAAGGTTACATTCAAATAAAAAACAAATATAATATATGGGTTTCGAAAACAAAATTCTAAGCAGAGAGATAAGTCAGATAATTTGGGAAAACGGCTGCACCCTCGGCACCGCAGAGAGCTGCACAGGCGGGCGCATCGCTGAGTCGATCATCGCCATGCCGGGCGCGTCAAACTATTTCAAGGGCGGCATCATCTCTTATACCAATGAAATAAAGGAGTCGCTGCTCGGCATCAGCCACGACCTTCTCGAGGAGAAGACCGCCGTGTGTGAGGATGTGGCTAAGGAGATGGTAAAGGGCGCTATAAACGCCCTCGGCGTGGACTACGCCATCGCAGCCACCGGTTTCGCCGGTCCCGGCGGCGGTGCTGACGGAATACCCGTAGGCACAATCTGGCTTGCCTGCGGCAACAGCGACGACATCGTTACAATGAAGTTGGAGAAAGACTACGGCCGCGACATCAACCTCGCGAAGGCCACGACGCACGCCCTTCAGATGTTCCTCCAGTATCTCCTCGACCGCAGCGACAAGGAGGTGGAGGACATTGACCCCACCGTGCAGATTTTCGGGAAATAAGGTCTGAGAGATATTAGACCCGCACAGGTTTAACAAAGGGCAGTTCTGTTAATGAATTACAGAGCTGCCCTTTGGCTATTGTGCTTCATTCCGTTTGCGATGCGGAATAAACGTCCAACGTATTCCGCAGCCATTTGCACAACTTGTCACGAAGGCTCTGCGGCTCAATGATTTTCACCATATTGCCGAAGCTCATCAGTTTCATGTAGAAATCGTATGTCGGGCGAAGGTGAAGTTCAAAGTCGGCGTATTTGTCGCAAGTGAATATCTCCTTTTGAGACGGATGCAGGGGCAATGTCCTCATATAGTGCCGGTGGTTCTCGTCCGCCCGGATTACAATCCGTTGCACAGGCACTTTGTCGTCAATCATTATTCCAAAATACTCAGAGAAAAACTCCTTGGCGTTGAAACCCTTTGGCAAAGTGAATTTTGCGTCTGTCATTATGGCGTTCTCCAACCTGTCCAATGCGTACAAACGAAGACTGTTGCCGCTTACATTCCTTGCCAGCAAATACCAACGCTGCGCAGACATCTTAACGCAGTATGGTTCAACGTCAAACGTCTTGGCTTCATCTTTTCCGAAACTATGGTGAGTAATCGTCAAAATCCGGTTTGCTTTCATCGCCTCCAAAACGACGGTCAGGAAACTTTGACTTGAAGGGACGTTCTCCGTCAGTATTCGGTCGTGAATAGCCAGACTGTCCGAAAGGGCATCCACCGTACCGTAAGTGTCGAGTAACCACGTGCGCATCTCGCCGTTCTCCAACACCTCCGGGTTGGCTATGAAATAGTTGTACCGCCCCCGTTGCTCGCAGTCGATAATAATGCCGAACATATCCAGTATGCCGCCCTTCCACCTGTCGAACGTCTGCCGCTGCAAATCCATTCCGCCGCTAAGGTCAGTTTCATTGCGCCATTTCTCGTTGAGTTCCCTCAACGTGATACGCCCTGCCCTGTGAATGGTCTTCACCACCCAAATGTATTTCTGAATGAGGGACATAGGTCAGTCCAAATCCTTTATATACGGCAGAAACAGGCTATTGAAAGCTGTCAGCTGCTGATAGAACCATTCAAACTGTTCTTTCCATTTACCCTCGTCGTTCAGGTTATAGTTTGCGGTAATCTCTATGGATTTGGTACTGTTGCCGTCTTTGTCCACCCATAACAACTTGTCGCCAAACAGTTTCTTCCCCTCGTCATAACACTTTTCTTTCAGAAAGTCGAAACGCGACTTTGCCTTGTGACCTTCCAAATAAACCATTGTCTTTAGCACGTTATGAACCGAATCAATTGTCAGGGCAAAAACAATCTGCGACTTGCCTATCGGGAGATTGTTGTAATGCGTACGCACGGCTTTAGGCAACGTCCCAGGATAACCCTTGTCTTGCAGATATTCGCTCAAACAAGACCAATAGCTGTAACGTGTAGCTTCGAGCTGCGACTTCGGGTCGCCGCTGGAAACAGATTTCACCACCTTGCGCCATTCGTTAGGCTGGGCTACCACCTTCAAATAAGGGGCTGGAGCCGAATCGCCAATCTTGAACAGATGAATTTCTATCGCAAAGAACTGACGGTTGCTGCCGGTTTCGTCATTAAGCCACTTTACGGCAGTGAGGTGAGGTTCGGTGAAAGTGGGGGCTATCCAAACCACGGCGCCGGCATCCACTCCTGCGGCGTATGTCATTATCTTTCCGAAATGGTCATGGTCAGTCCTTTCCAACTGGTTTTCTATAACCACTTTGCCGATGTTCTCGTCTTTGCACACTATATCCGCCCGGAAAGAACCCACATGAAGTTCCTTGTCAGTAACCTCAAAGTTCAGTCCTGTCGCCTCGTTGAGGATTTCTATGTTGTCGGCAAGCCACTCTGAAAAGTTGTATTGTTCATGCGGCCATACAGAACGGATGTCAGTTATTTCTTCTATTTTGCCTATCGGTATAAGCGTATGCTGTTTTTGTTGTGCCATATCCATTTGTTTTTCAGTTTGATCGTTCCAAAAAGGTTCTATGCCAAGTATTTCATAGCCAAGGTATTGCCACACCTCCTTATAATAGTTGGGCGTGTACTGCGCCATGACAAGGTGTTGCTCCAGTTCCTCTTTCGTCCACCTGTTGTTGTTGAACGACAGAGCCTTTTCCCATACCGGTTCCGGCTCGTCACAATTATCCAACTGATAAAAGATTGTCCCGACACGTTTCAGACGGTAGCCGTCGTCCCGGCACATCTGCAAGGTCAGACTGTGGTTATCAAGGGGAAAACCGTAAAAGCCACTGCCGTCCCTGCCCACTTTGGAAGCAAGACACAAAGACCCCATTTCCGCCCCGCCGGGATATGCAACTTGCACAATGTCGCCAGTAAACATCCTACTGCCGTCGCTGTCGTCAATCCCGGTATCAATTCCAGCGAAGATATGTCGGCAAGTATATCCCCTACCCTCACAGTCATGCCCGAAGAAATCTTCCACGACACCGGCGTTATGGTCTTCCGTAAATTCTTCTTCCCTGTGCCATACGTATAACCCATTGTCCACCCAAAAGAAATAATCGCCGAAATCGGCATAACCGAATTTCTTGTTGTCGAGTACATAACGGATGCGCACTTTTGGAAGGTTCTTCTTCTGTCCTTTACCTATCTCCGCCCTGTATTTGCGGCACAGGCAGAACAGGCTCTCGTCGTCCAACACCCTTGACAAAATTGGTTTCGTAACATCGGGAGACGGAACACTGTTTGTCTGTTCTCCGAATGTCTGCATTTTCTCTTTTTCCATAGTCGTCTCGTTTTATTATTCGAGTGCAAAGGTATTGGCAGGGTGTAACAATATGCGTGGCAAGTTTTGACTTTTACGCGTATCGTCGCAAAAAAATCTTTTCAAAAGACATTCAAAATCAACCGCCAAACAACATGAATGAGACTATAAATGTTGGGCGATTGATTTTGAATGTCGATTTATATATTCACATCAATAGTTGATAAAAGCCGTTTGCTTGAGCCTTTCTTTCCATGTGGCGTAGGCTTCGAGGTATTGCTCGCGCTTCATTTCGTCGGGTTCTACGACGGCGAGTTTTTCGAGCGAGGCGAAGGCTTCGTTGTTGTCCTTGTAGTAACCGCAGCCTATGCCGGCACCTTTTGCGGCACCAACACTGCCGTCGGTTTCGTAAAGTTCAATCTGCGCGCCGCTGACACCGGCAAGAGTGTCGCGGAAGAGTTCGCTGAGGAACATATTTGCCCGTCCGGCGTGGATTTTCTTGATGTCCATTCCCATCATCGACATGATTTCCATGCCATAGCAGAAGCTGAACACGATGCCCTCCTGCGCGGCACGGATAACGTGCGCCTTGGTGTGCTTGTTGAAGTTGATGCCCTGAATGGAACAGCCTGTCTCACGGTTCTCCAAGACACGCTCCGCACCGTTTCCGAACGGAATGACGGAAAGTCCCTCGCTGCCAATGGGGATTTG
>CAVHWJ010000006.1:19326-24176 GCA_963639565.1 uncultured Prevotella sp.
TCCTTCACCTTCTTGATGCCCAGCTTGCAGTTCGTCCACCACATTTCGGTGTCCTGTTCTGCCCAGCCGCTCTTCACGGCGATGATTGGAGCCTCATGGTCAGGATAGAAAGTAGTGGCGGCGCATTTGCCTGTTTCAGTGTCCACCAGCGAAGCCTTCACGGAAGAGCTTCCTACGTCAAGTCCCAAGAAATATTGTTTGCTCATAGTAATGTGTTTTTATATGTTGTAGTAGTTATTTGATTTCAGTCTTTGGTTCGGGTTTTACCGGTATTCGGCTAATACACAAGGCATTGTTCAAAAGAGCGAAAGCGATTTGTCTTCCTCGGGCTTTGCGCCTTTGCCGGGTTCTTCACAGTCCGGAGCATTGTTGATATTGAAGTCAATCAGCAGCTGCACCGACCTCCTCGCCTTTTTGTTGATACGGTAATGACCCCATTTCTCCGCCTTTTCTATCATCCCAGCGGCAGACTTGCTGTTACGCTTGACGTATTTCGCCGTGTCTTTGTAGACTTCGCCGAAGGTGACGGTTTCGAACAGTCCGTTGCGGAGATTGTACACGTGCATGGCGAGCTTCTTTACCGTAAGCCCGTCGTTGCCCGCCTCATACAATATTTTTGTTATGTCCTGTCCGTATTCCATAATATCAAATCCGTTAAGGATAACATTTTTAGGATTACCCTAAACCATATTCTATAACAAGCCCCATTTCACCGTAAGCCTGTAACTTTAAAAAAAAGACTGGAAATATATACATATAACCAGTCTTTTCCCTTAATATCTTCACCCTTGGTTACGCCAAGAGAAACTTGTTGTCTTCGCCCTTGATTTTGCCCTCTTTCATGAGCCATCCCATACCGAGCAGAGCTTCCTCCGTAGTGATTTTGGCAGCCTTAGCGATTTCGTCCACGCTGAGAGCGTTTTCAGCTACCGAGAGAGCCTGATAAACGTCACCAGCCTTGAAGCCTACGCTTTCTGCATTGATTACAAATGTTGATGCAGTCTTCTTGGCTGTCGTTCTCTTTGTCGTTGCTCTCTTTGTAGTGGCAACTTTCTTTTCTGTTACTTTCTTTTCTACCATAATAATTAAAAAATTTAAGTCTGCACTAAGTCCCTGTGACTTATCACTTTATAAATTCCTTGCAAAGATAGTGTTTTTATTTTTAAACATTTTACCTTTATTCGCTTATTTTAGGCAGAAAAGTGGAAGATTGTCGCCGATTATTTGTTTTCTTGACTTAAATCAACGTTAATCTGCAATTCCTTTAACTGTTTGTCATCAAGCGCAGAGGGTGCGTCGAGCATCACGTCGCGTCCGCTGTTGTTCTTGGGGAACGCTATGCAGTCGCGGATTGAGTCGAGACCCGCCATGATAGACACGAAACGGTCAAGACCGAAAGCCAGTCCGGCGTGTGGCGGCGCACCGTATTTGAAGGCGTTGATGAGGAAGCCGAACTGCGCCATTGCGCGCTCCGGCGTGAAGCCCAATATGTTGAACATCTTTTCCTGAAGCTTGCCGTCGTGGATACGCAGACTACCGCCGCCCACCTCGATGCCGTTGCAAACGAAATCGTAGGCTTTCGCCCTGACGTTCTCCGGATGCTCGTCGAGCAGGGGAATGTCGTCGGGGTTGGGCATGGTGAACGGATGGTGCGTCGCCATAAGACGCTGCTCCTCGTCGCTCCACTCGAAGAGAGGGAAGTCGATAATCCACAGGCACTCGAACTTGTCCTTGTCACGCAGTCCGAGACGGTCGCCCATTTCCAGTCGCAAGCTGCAAAGCTGCACGCGCGTCTTGTTGGCGTTCTGTCCGCTGAGGATAAGGATGAGGTCTCCCGGCTTCGCCTGGGACTTCTCCACAACCTTGGCGAACACTTCGGGCGAATAGAACTTGTCGATGCTGCTCTTTGTGGTGCCATCCTCGTTCACCTTTATCCAAACAAGACCCTTGGCTCCCACCTGCGGACGCTTAACGAAATCGGCCAACTGGTCGAGCTGCTTCCTTGTGTAGCCGCCGCATCCCGGGGCGCAGATGCCGCCGATATATTCAGCGTCGTTAAACACGGAGAACTCGCCGGTGCCTTTGAGTTCGTCTTTCAGTTCCACGAACTCCATGCCGAAACGCAAGTCAGGCTTGTCGCTGCCGAAACGCCTCATCGCCTCGTGCCATGTCATCTGCTGGAGCTTTGCCGGCAGTTCCACGCCGCGGATTTCCTTGAACAGGTGGCGCGCCATGTCCTCGAAGAGGTCAATAACGTCGTCCTGGTCGACGAAAGACATCTCGCAGTCAATCTGCGTGAACTCCGGCTGGCGGTCAGCCCTGAGGTCTTCGTCCCTGAAGCATTTTGCAATCTGGAAATATCTGTCGAAGCCGCTCACCATGAGCAGCTGCTTGAGCGTCTGCGGACTCTGCGGAAGGGCGTAGAACTGTCCCGGGTTCATGCGCGAAGGCACAACGAAATCGCGTGCGCCCTCGGGAGTGCTGCCAATAAGGATTGGAGTCTCCACCTCGATGAAGTTCTGCGCGTCGAGGAAATTGCGGATGAGGATTGTCATGCGGTGGCGCAGTTCGAGGTTCTTGCGAACCGCCGGACGGCGCAGGTCGAGGTATCTGTATTTCATGCGGATGTCGTCGCCGCCGTCGGTGTTGTCCTCTATGGTAAAGGGCGGCGTCGCGCTCTCGCTGAGCACATTGAGTTCCGAAACGATGATTTCAATGTCGCCGGTAGGCATCTTGGAGTTCTTGCTCTGACGCTCGTTCACCGCGCCCGTCACCTGGATGCAGTATTCGCGCCCGAGCTTGTTCGCCTTGGCGCAAAGGTCAGCGTCGGCTTCCTCGTTGAACACCAACTGTGTAATACCGTACCTGTCACGGAGGTCTACGAATGTCATGCCTCCCATTTTCCGGCTTCTCTGCACCCACCCTGCGAGTGTCACTTTCTTGCCGGCGTCGGAAAGGCGCAGCTCTCCGCACGTATTTGTTCTATACATATTATTATATATATTGTAATTGTTCTGTCAGTCACCGCCACGGAACGGCAATTTCCGCCTTTCCATAGCCAAATGCAAAGATAATAATAATCCCGGCAATACAAAACAAAATCATTTGTTTTTATTGCCGGGATTGTCCCATTTCCGTTAATTATGTATGGCGTTTCCTATTCGCCGTCAATGCTTCACCTTGAAAGTCAGCTCGTCCTTTCCCGGATTCTTGCCCACCGAAATGGTGCATCCGGGTTCAAGCGCGTCGGAGAGCATCAGTTCGCACACGCCGTCCTCGACGTATGTCTGTATGGCGCGCCTCAGCGGACGCGCGCCGAACTGCACGTCGTAGCCCTTGGTGGCTACAAACTCCTTCGCCGTGTCGGTGAGCTGCAGCTTGTAGCCAAGGTTGCCGACGCGCGAGACAAGTCCCCTGAGTTCGATGTCGATGATCGACTTTATCGCCTCAAGGTCGAGCTGGTCGAAGGTGATTATCTCGTCGAGGCGGTTGAGGAACTCCGGACTGAACTGTTTGCTAAGGCTCTTCTGCACGATGCTGCGCGCGTACTGCTTGTCGCTTTCCTTCATGCTCGACGACAATCCGCCGGCGTTGAAGCCGATGCCCTTGCCGAAATCCTTTAGCTGCCTTGTTCCGGCGTTGCTGGTCATTATTATCACCGTGTTGCTGAAATCCACGAGCCGGCCGTTGCCGTCGGTGAGCCTTCCCTCGTCGAGCACCTGAAGCAGCATATTGAACACGTTGCCGTGGGCTTTCTCTATCTCGTCGAGCAACACTATGGAGTACGGATGACGGCGCACCCTTTCGGTGAGCTGTCCGCCCTGCTCGTAGCCCACATATCCCGGAGGCGCGCCAACGAGACGCGAGGTGTTGAAACTCTCGCTGTATTCGCTCATGTCGATGCGGATTATGGCGTCGGAACTGCCGAACATATACTCCGCCAATTTCTTGGCGAGATATGTCTTGCCCACACCAGTGGGACCGAGGAACATGAACGCCCCGATCGGCCTGTGGGGGTCTTTCAGTCCGAGAC
The DNA here is from genome assembly GCA_963639565.1 of uncultured Prevotella sp. Classification (GTDB taxonomy): domain Bacteria; phylum Bacteroidota; class Bacteroidia; order Bacteroidales; family Bacteroidaceae; genus Prevotella. Next base: position 23,360 of record CAVHWJ010000006.1, read on the forward strand.
GGTTTCTCTGTATCGCCTTCACGGTCTTCTCCACCGCCGCGTCCTGCGCTATCACGTCGCCCTTGATGAGCTTCGCCATGTCTTTCAAACGGACATTCTCCGACTTCGACATCCTGCTTACAGGCACTCCCGACATCTGCGACACAACCTCCGCCACATCGGCTTCGGTAACGTCGGCACGCTTACTCGTCTCGCCCTTCTGAATCCTTTCCTGCAAATCCTGAAGCGCGGCGGTAAGCTCGTGCTGCTTGTCGCGGTAGCTTGCGGCAAGCTCAAAATTCTGGTTCTTCACCGCCAACTGCTTCTTCTTTATTATGTCGGCAATCTGCGTTTCCAGTTCGCCCACCTCCGGCGGCAGCTGCATGTTCTTTATCCTCGCCTTCGCCCCCACCTCATCGAGAGCGTCGATGGCCTTGTCGGGAAACTGGCGGTCGTTCACATACCTGTTGGTAAGCGCGACACAAGCCTTTATGGCGTCGTCGGAATACCTCACGTGGTGGTGGTCTTCATACCTCTCCTTGATGCTGTTGAGAATCGTTTCGGTCTCCGCCATGGAAGTAGGCTCAACCATCACTTTCTGGAAACGGCGTTCCAGCGCGCCGTCCTTTTCAATCGAGTTCCGGTATTCATCGAGCGTGGTGGCGCCGATGCACTGTATCACGCCGCGCGCCAAAGCCGGCTTCAGGATGTTCGCGGCATCCATGGAACCCGGCGCAGAACCCGCACCCACAAGGGTGTGGATTTCGTCGATAAACACGATGATGTCGGGATTGTTCTCCAGTTCCTTCACCAGAGCCTTCATCCTTTCCTCAAACTG
>CAVHWJ010000007.1:0-18855 GCA_963639565.1 uncultured Prevotella sp.
TCAACAACGCGCGCCTCATCATCCGCGAAAAGCTCGAAAGCCGCATCACCATACAACAGATAGCGGAGCAGCTCGGCATGGGCTACTCCAATTTCCGCAAGCTCTTCAAGGAGTTCACCGGCGTCTCCCCTGCCCTCTACCAACAGGAACTGCGCTTGCAGCGCGCCCGCGAGCTCCTCTCGTCCACCAACATCAGCATCAAGGAGATTGCCTACCAGCTAAACTTCGACTCGCCCGACTATTTCTCGAGCAAGTTCAAGATGAAGGTGGGATGCAAGCCGAGCGAATACAGGGAGCAGACAGGCTGGCCAAAAACCGGCAAAGACAAATAACGCCGCCATACCGCACAGAAGCCTTGCGCTAAGACATAATGTAAGCGGGGCAGTCACTCCTTGCCGTGCTGCTTTTCAGCCAATTCCATGTAGTAGCCGAGCTTATACAGATTGAAGATGAAGATTGAGGGATGTGGCGAAAGCAGACGCTTTCGCCAACTTTTCTTTCTTGCCTTGTAAATGATACGGAACAATTTTCCCACATTCCATTTTGCAAGCATTCTCTCCGTGTGTATGAGCCGTGAATAATCCTGCATTTCGTCCTTGAACAGGACTAATGTACGCATGGCCTCTTCGGTCTTTTCCAAAAACCGTTCGTTGCTTTCATAGTTCACATACTCCACGCCGTTGTCAATGTGCAAAATCCTTATCTTGTTTTCACAAAGGCATTTACCGTACATCACATCCTCGTAGCCATACTGCCTTACACTTTCGTTGAACGGCAACCTTAGCATTGTCTGCCGGCGTATCAGGAAATTCGCGGTGCGGAAATTCTCGTATGGACGCTTGTTCCTGTTGGCCGCGCAATGATGCGGCTCGCACGCTTTCTCATACCTGTACCGCAGATTTCCCGACAGGATTTCAGCGTCGCCCCCTATGATAACGCCGCCATACACCACGTCAGCCCCCTTGGCGGCCTCGATATATGCCGAGAGAAAACGGCCGCAGGGGATTTCAACTTCGCAATCAACAAAAAGCAACCATTCATACTGCGCGTTTTGTGCAAGGAAATTGCGCGTGAACGCACGCCCCCTGTTCACGCTATTCCGTATGTAACGGCAGTTGGGGATGAAGGCGACGCTCTCATTTTCCTTAACGATGTCAGCCTTGTCAGAACCGTCGTCGGCCACCACAATTTCATATTTGAGATTGGCTGTGGCGCTCGCAACGTCCGACAACCGCCTGACAAGTCCCAGACAGCGGTTGTTGTAGGTGGGTATCAATATGGACAGTTGTTCTATCATGTGCGACAAAGGGGATTAATTGATACTTTTACAGTCTTTCTTCAAATCCCTGAACACGCTCCACGCCAAAGGCACGGAGAGGAGGAAGGAGCAGAGGTCAGAGACGGCCTGGCTCATTTCCACGCCGGCGAGGCCGAAGAAACGCGGCAGGATGAGGACGGCAGGGATGAGGAAAAGTCCGCTGCGCGATGCCGCCGCAATGTTGGCGCGCACCGGTTTGCGGGCGGTCTGCGACAGCATATTGGTGAGGATTATGGTGGCGATGAGGGGATAGGTTATGAGCTGCCAACGGAAAGCCGCCGTGCCTACGGCAATCACAGCCGGGTCGTCGCGGAACTCGCTGATGATGGGCGTGGCGAAAAGGAGACCTACGGCGGTGACAAACAGGAAAAACACGGTGCCTATCTTTATGCAATACATGAAGCCATCGTAAATCCTGTCGTATAGCTTCGCCCCGTAGCAGAAGCCGCAGAGGGGCTGGAATCCCTGTCCCAAACCCACGATGGCGGCATACACGAAATTGGAAATGCGCGTGACGATAGACATCCCGGCGATTGCCGCGTCGCCGTACGCCCCGGCCCCGAGGTTGAGCACTATCGTCGCCACGCTGGCGAGACCCTGCCGAGAGAGCGAGGGCGTGCCGCCGGCGATGATTTCCTTGACGAAAGACCACGAAAAACGGAAGCATGACAGTTCGATGCGGATGTTGCCGCGGTGGCGCGTCATGTTGAGCAGCACGAAGAAACTCAACGTCTGGCTGACCAATGTTGCAACCGCGGCACCGGTTATCCCAAGGCAGAAATAAAAGATGAGCACGGGGGCGAGCAGCACGTTGAGCACCACGCCCGAGAGGATGCCGTACATGGCATAGCGGGCGTTGCCCTGAAAGCGCATTTGGTTGTTGAGCGTGAACGAACCCGTCATGAACGGCGCGCCGAGCAGGATGATGCCGAGGTAACGCTCCGTGTAGGGCAGTATCGTTTCCGTGGAACCGAGCAGGACGCATATTTCGGGCAGAAACATGAGCATTGCGGCGGCGAGGAGCATACCCGAGAGGAAACTGTAAACCACCCCCGTGGCTGCCATGTAGCGTGCGTTGTCGGTGTCCTTCGCCCCGAGGCTGCGCGAGATGTAGGTGCCGGAGCCGTGGCCGAAGAAGAAGCCGAGAGCCTGTATCGCCGTCATCACCGAAAGGGAAATGCCCACGGCGGCGGTGCTCTGCGTGTTAATCTTGCCCACATAATACGTGTCCACCATTCCGTAGACGCTCGTCACGAGCATGGAGATAATCGTGGGCACCGCCATGCTCAGTATCACCTTATGCACAGGGGCGTGCGTAAGGAACGTAAAGTTGTCTGTCTTTTCCTTCATTGCGTTGTTCCTGTTATGCAATCTATACCTTCAATCCGTTTACCGGCACATTGCCTGACACACCTTGTCCTGGAAATTCCTGCCCGATGAGTTGTAGCGGATGCCGGAATTGATAATCGAGAAGCAGAGCAAGTGTCCGTTGGCGGCGGTGCAGTAGCCGGCGAGCGAACTGATGCCCGTCACCGTGCCTGTCTTCGCCCTCACGTTGCCGTGGGCCGCGCCGCGCCGCATCCGTCCGGAGAGCGTGCCGTCCACGCCAGCCACCGGAAGACATTCGCGCAGGTTGGCGTAGATGTCGGAATGGCGGTAGGCATAGCGCAGGAACGCCACTTCGAGTTCAGCCGACACATAGTTGTAGAGCGACAGTCCGCTGCCGTCGGCGATATAATACGCCGAAGGCTTGAAGCCCATCTGCGACACAATCCTGTTCACCGCCTGTCGCCCCTGCTTCGCCGTAGCGCGGCTGTGCGTCGCGCCGTCGGAGGCTATGTGGTAGAACACCGCCTCAGAATAGAGGTTGTCGCTGCGCTTGAGCTGTCGGCGCATCACGGTGAGGAGCGGTGTCCTTTTCTTATATATATAATGTATGCTGCCCGGCATATCGTCCTCGCGGCAAGACCCGGTAACGGTGATGCCGCGCTGCCGCAGCCGCCGCATCAGGCGTTCGCCGAAATCATCCTTCCTTGCCACCACGAGCGGCGAGAGCACCGGGTTGTCGTCGTCCCAGCACCACCCCTCGCCGAGGCGGTCGCGGTCTTTCATAGTGAGGTCGAGGCAGATGTCGCCCCTCAGCGTGTCGATGCCGAGCGCGGCGATACTGTCGGCGATGTCGCTGATGTCGCCGTTGTCGAGCGTGGGGTCGAAGCCGCCCTTGCAGTAGATGTTGCCCATGAGCGTGAGGGAGTCCACCTCGCCGCGGTAGCCCACCTTGGTCACCAGTTCGTAGTCAGTCCCGAGGCGGTCGAGAGCCGTCACCGCCACAATCATCTTCAGCGTGCTCGCCGGGCGCAGCAGCTGTCGGGCGTTGAGTTCAAAGAGGGTTGAGTCGGCGGTGAGGTCGTATATCTTCATGCCCACCATGGAGGTGTTGAAGATTGTCGTTCCGTCAAATATCTTTTCTATTCTCGCCGTGAGGTTTTCCGGCCACGGCAGGGAGTCGGCCTCCGCCACGCCGGCCACGTCGGTTGTGTCGGTTTCCTCCGCGTCGCCGTCCACCGCCGCCGTGTCCACGTCGAGTGTGTCCACATAAACGCCGCGCGACGCGCCCACAACCGTATGCGCCGGCATCACCATCGCCGTGGCGAGCACTGCCAGTATCAGGGGGATAATATGTTTTTTATTCATCAGGGTATTCAAAAAGCGTCAGCAAAAGTAAGCATTTTATGCGGGTCGGGAAAATTATCTCGGGGAAAAGCCACAGTTGTTTTACATGGTTTAAGAAAATCTTATTACTTTTGCAGTTATAAACAAATATACGTCTTTATGGTATATAAATACGATTTCCTTATTATCGGCGCTGGCGTGGCAGGGATGAGCTATGCGCTGAAAATCGCCCGGGAACACAAGGGCAAAATCTGTCTTGTTTGCAAGACGACCCTCGACGAGGCCAACACTTATTTCGCACAGGGCGGCGTGGCCTCGGTAACCAACCTCAAGGTAGACAACTTCGACAAGCACATAGAAGACACAATGATTGCCGGAGACTTCATCAGCGACCGCAAGGCTGTGGAGCAGGTGGTGCGCATGGCCCCGGCGCAGATTGACGAACTCGTGAAGTGGGGAGTGAACTTCGACCGCAAGGACGACGGCTCCTTCGACCTGCACCGCGAGGGCGGACACTCGGAGTTCCGCATACTCCACCACGCCGACGACACGGGGGCGGAGATACAGCGCGGACTGATGGAGGCGGTGAGGAACAACCCCGACATCGACATCAAGGAGAACCACTTTGCGGTGGAGATTATCACGCAGCACCACCTCGGCGTGGTGGTGACGAGGCGCACGCCCGACATCGAGTGTTACGGGGCTTACGTGCTGAACCCCGACACGCAGAAGGTGGACACCTACCTGAGCAAGGTGACGCTGATGTGTACGGGCGGCTGCGGAGCGGTGTACCAGACCACCACGAACCCCGTGATTGCCACCGGCGACGGCGAGGCGATGGTCTACCGCGCCAAGGGAACGGTGCAGGACATGGAGTTCGTGCAGTTCCACCCCACATCGCTCTACCACCCCGGCGAGACGCACCCGGCATACCTCATCACCGAGGCCATGAGGGGCTACGGCGGCATACTGCGGTTGCCCAACGGCGAGTCGTTCATGGAGAAATACGACAAGCGGCTGTCGCTCGCCCCGCGCGACATCGTAGCGCGCGCCATTGACAAGGAGATGAAGATCCACGGCATCGACCACGTTTGCCTCGACGTGACTCACAAGGACGCGGAGGAGACGAAACACCATTTCCCCAACATCTACAAGAAATGCCTCAGCATAGGCATCGACATAACAAAGGAGTACATCCCCGTGAGGCCGGCTGCCCACTACATGTGCGGCGGCATCAAGGTGGACCTCAACGGCGAGTCGAGCATCAAGCGGCTCTACGCCATTGGCGAATGTTCCTGCACGGGCCTGCACGGCGGCAACCGCCTGGCGAGCAACTCGCTCATAGAGGCGGTGGTGTATGCCGACGCGGCGGCGAAACACAGCATGGCGCACGTGGACGAATATGAGTTCAACACGCGTGTGCCGGAGTGGGACGACGAGGGCACTATGACCAACGAGGAGAAGGTTCTCATCACGCAGAGCGTGAAGGAAGTGGGACAGATAATGAGCAACTACGTGGGCATCGTGAGGAGCGACCTGCGCCTGAAGAGGGCGTGGGACAGGCTCGACCTGCTCTACGAGGAGACGGAGGCCCTGTTCAAGCGCGTGAAAGCGAGCAAGGACATCTGCGAACTGCGCAACATGATAAACGTGGGCTACCTCATCACGCGACAGGCCATTGAGCGCAAGGAGTGCCGCGGACTGCATTTCACAATCGACTATCCGCTCCACGCTTACGACAACGGGGAGGCGTGAGGCTTGCCACATCGGCGAAAACATACACTACGGACTGCATCATCTGAAACGGTGCAGTCCGTTTTTCGTTTTATATCAGCGTTTTATTGCAACACATCGTTCAAAAGATGCAACAAATGATGCAAGGAACGATTCATTGCCGTTTACGAACGATGCGTTCTTGCCGGCAGGGCGAACCATAATATATCTTTGCGGCAGAAATCAAACGACTAAAACCTGAAAGAATTATGAAGACTTTACCGAAACCTGTCGGAGCCATGCTGCTGATGATGGTTAGCATCACCGGCGCGGCACAAAACGAGAACAGCAAATCCAAAGAGGAAGGCAACCGCAACGTGATGCTCAACGCGGCGAGCGCGAACGGTCCGCGCGAGATTCAGATAGGTCTCCCCTCAGCCGACGTGAACGTGTTGGAGAACGGTCTCCCCGTGACCTACGCCACCAACCCGCACTCTGTGAACACCACATGGAGGGGCGACGCGAGCCTCAGCCACCAGGGACTGCTCAAGATAGCGGAGACCGCCATAACGACGGGAAACATAGGCTACGCAGTAAACTCGTTCACGCAATTAGGCGAGGAGGGTTTCAACGGTACGCTGAACTACAAGAGCAACCACTACGGCTTGCAGGAGTTCTCGCTCAACCTGAACGGCGAACTGGGCAAGGACTGGTTTTACAGCGCGAACATGTATCAGGACTTCGACCCGGGAACGTTCAAGATCAAGTCCACTCCCTACCAGGACAGGACGCAGATTTACAAGGCACTTGTCACAAAGAGGTATAATAACAACGCAGGGCAATTCACCATAGGTTACAAATACAGCAACAGCCACAACGTGTACAACTACGCCACGCAGAGCGCGCCTTTCATCTACGTGGGCGACGGCAGCGTGAAGGAATACGGCAGATTCAAGCTCGGCGCCACATCATACCTTCCCATTGACAACACCATCACCTACCGCGACATGCGCACCGGCGAACTGAAGCAGACGTCGCTCTACGACGCCTGTCTGAACAAGTCGAGCGAGGTGACACTGATGAACACCTACCGCTGGGACAACGGACTGGAATGGAAGGCGGTGGCGCGCTACGCCCATAGCCGCGGCGCTATGGTTTACCAGACACCTATGGCACTCGTCGATTTGAAGAGTCAGGATAACACAGGCAAGTACGACTACAAGTACGCTACTCTTAACGGAGGGGTAAATTCCTATGACGGACAATACGTGCAGACGCGTATGTCATGTCTGAATGCAGGAACGATCGACGAGTGCCTCTTTACCTCGGAACTCACCAAGCAGCTGAAGACCTCCACCCTGCGCCTGGGCCTCAACGAGTGGTTCTACAACATCGACTACTGCTCAAACACCACGATGTATGACCAGAGCGTGCCGAGCGACGGCAGCTATGCCCTCCGCCTGTGGGACGCGAACAAGCGCGGCGGATATTTCTACGACTTCAACAAGAACGCCTCTGAGTATTACAAGGGACACGAGAACAAACTCGCCCTCTACGCGACCCACGACTGGGACGTGACCGACAAGCTGAACCTCTATTACGGGGCGCGAGTGGAATGGCAGCGGCTCAAGGGCGAGAACGCGGCGGTGAGGAACAGCGCGGGCGACTTCGTGGGACGCTTCGCCGACTACTACCTCGGGGCGACTGCCGCCGACGGCACGGTGATAACGCCCGTGAAACTGAGCTACAACTGGTTCAACTACGACCTCTCGGTGGCGGCCACATACAAGCTGACAAAGGACTTCGGGTTCACCGGCGACTTCACCTATATCGTGCAGCACCCCAAGTTTGAGGCTTTCGCCCCAGCCACGATGCCGAACACCGACAAGATTTCGGTGCCGCTCGGCCGCGTGGGCATCTACTACAACAACAAGTGGCTGAGCCTCACGTCGATGTTCTCGTATATCTCAAAGACAAACAACAACTCCACCCTCAACCTGCAGCACGGCAGCGAGATTAAGGCCGCGCCGCTGACATACGACATCCAGACGTGGGGATGGACCACCGACGCCGTGATGCACCCGTTCCGGGGCTTCGACTTCCACTTCCTCTTCACCTACCAGAAGCCGACGTACAAAAAATACGAAACGTCAATCACCTTCAACGACGGCTACGTGGGCAACATCAACGCCACCGGGAACATCGTGGCGGAAATACCAGAGGTGCTCATCGAACTCGACCCGAGCTACATGATAACAAAGGACATCAAGGTGTGGACGAGCTTCCGCTATTTCAGCAAGACCTACGCCAACATCAACGAGGCGTATTATTTCAACGGCCACTGGGAGACATTCGGCGGCGTGAACTGGCAGGCCACGAAGAGGCTCTCGCTGGGATGCACGCTCGTGAACTTCCTCAACCAGACGGGCGCCAAGGGCAGCATCGCCGGGGCGGAACTAATCACCAAAGACGAGGCCAAAGGCATCAAGAACCAGCTTATGACGGGCAGCTACCTGCGACCCTTCACCGTGGAGTTCTCAGCCTCGCTCAAATTCTGAGAAAACGTTTATAGACAATAACAAATCTAACAGCTACACAATATGAAAAAGAATACCATCGCAATGATTATCGCAGCCGCTTCGGCTCTGTCCGCTTCGGCACAGAAAATGAACATAACCCACCGCGGCGACACCACGGTGATCAGCATCGACAACCCCACGAAATACCTCATCCTGCCGGTGCAGGAGGACAAGGAGGAGGCTCAGGTGCTGCTCGACACAGGGTCGGCGGCCGACACGTGGATGGACGTGCGCCTGGCGCAGAACGGCACGGACTACTACGTTCCCTTCAAACTGGAGCAGGGCAAGAAGACTTCCACCGTGAAGATACTCGGGTTGAAAAAGGGTTCGCTCGCCCTCAACCTGATGCGCCTCAGCGACACCTTCGACACGACAAACACCGACTATTACCGTCCGCTATACCATTTCACACCGCTCTACGGCTGGATGAACGACCCCAACGGCATGGTTTACAAAGACGGCGAATACCACCTCTATTTCCAGTACAACCCCTACGGCTCGAAATGGGGCAACATGCACTGGGGCCACGCCGTGAGCAAGGACCTGCTGCACTGGGAACACCTCGACCCGGCAATCCCGCGCGACACCATGGGGCATATCTTCTCGGGCAGTTCGGTGATTGACAAGAACAACACCGCCGGCTACGGCAAGAACGCCATAATAGCCATATACACCAACAACGCCGCCAACCACGACGAGGTGCAGTGCATGGCCTTCAGCACCGACAACGGACGCACGTTCACCAAATACGAGGGCAACCCCGTGCTGCGCCCCTTCGACGGACTAAAGGATTTCCGCGACCCAAAGGTGTTCTGGTATGAGAAGAACAAGAGCTGGTACATGATCGTGTCCGCCGACAAGGAGATAAGGCTCTACAAGTCGAAGAACCTGAAAAAGTGGGAATACATCAGCGCGTTCGGCAAAGGCATAGGGCAGCAGCCCTGCCAGTATGAGTGTCCCGACTTCTTCCAGCTGCCCGTGAACGGCGACAGGAAGAACATGAAATGGGTGATGATAATGAACATCAACCCCGGATGCCTCTTCGGCGGCAGCGCGACGGAATATTTCGTGGGCGACTTCGACGGCAAGACGTTCACCTGTCCCGACGCGGGCGAGGCGAAATGGCTCGACTACGGCAAGGACCACTACGCCACGGTGACATTCTCAAACACCGGCGACCGCGTGCTGGCGATGACGTGGATGAGCAACTGGCAGTACGCCAACATCACGCCGTTTGAGCAGAACCGCGGGGCCAACGGACTGCCGCGCGAGCTGAAGCTCTACGAGAAGGACGGCAAATACTACGTTTCGGAGAACGTGGCTCCCGAGGTGGAAGCACTGCGCAAGACGACCTACGACCTGGGCAGCGAGACGGTGGACGGCGCGAAGGAAATGAAGGGCATCGCCGCCAACATGACCGGAGCGTTTGAGTTCGAGGCCGACATCACGCCCGACGCCAACGGCATAGCAGGGATAGAAATATCCAACAACAAGCGCGAGCGCACGCTGATATACTTCGACATGAAAAAAGGCAAGGTGATAATGGACCGCACGGAGAGCGGACTGACCGACTTCGGCAAGAAGGCCGTGCCGCACGACATCGAACTGGCATGGGACAGGCAGCGCGAGGCTCAGGCCAAGCTGCCGGCGCGCGAGGTGAACTCCATTAACTACAAAAACGACTTCGCCCTCGCCACGTGGGCGCCGCTGAACCTCTGCGAGGGCAAGACGTATCATGTGGACATCTTCGTGGACAAGTCGTCGGTGGAGCTGTTCGTGGACAACGGGCGCATAGCAATGACAAACCTCACCTTCCCCGTGGAGACCTACGAGAACGTGAAACTCTACACCAAGGGCGGCAAGGCGGAATACCGGAACATCAGGCTGCACAAGCTCTCGCTCTGAGCCTCAACGGAAAGACATAACGACAAAACAGGAATAGCTATATGAACAACAACAATAAACTCGCCCTCATCCCCGTGATGCTCTGCTTCTTCGCAATGGGCTTCGTGGACATGGTGGGCATCGCCTCAAACTACGTGAAGGAAGATCTGGCGCTCAACGACGCCACGGCGAACATGTTTCCCTCGCTCGTCTTCTTCTGGTTCCTCATATTCAGCGTGCCTACGGGGATGCTGATGAACCGAATAGGTCGCAAGAACACGGTGCTGCTGTCGCTCGCCGTAACGGTGGTGTCGCTGCTGCTGCCCCTCTTCGGCGAGACGTTCGGCATAATGCTCGTGTCGTTCTCGCTGCTCGGCATCGGCAACACGCTGATGCAGACGTCGCTGAACCCCATGGTGTCGATGGTGATTAAGGGCAACCTCGCCTCAACGCTCACCTTCGGACAGTTCGTCAAGGCAATCGCCTCGTTCCTCGCGCCCTACATCGCCATGTGGGGGGCAATGGCCGACATACCCAACTTCGGCCTCGGCTGGAGGGTGCTCTTCCCCATATACATGCTGATCGGCATTGCGGCGGCGGTGTTCCTCGCCGTCACGGCGATACCCGAAGAGCGCACGGCCGACAAGGCATCGGGCGTAATGGACAGCGTGCGTCTCCTCGGCAAACCCATCGTGCTGCTCTCGTTCATCGGCATCATGTGCCACGTGGGCATCGACGTGGGGACTAACACCACAGCACCCAAACTGCTCATGGAGCGTCTCGGCTGGACGCTCAACGAGGCGGCCTTCGCAACATCCCTGTATTTCATCTTCCGCACGTTGGGCTGCCTCACTGGTTCTTTCTTCCTGCGCGTGATGAAAGCCCGCACATTCTTCATCATCAGCGTGGCGATGATGGCTCTCAGCATGGCAGGGATGTTCGGCGGAACAAGCAAGGCGGTGCTCTATGCCGCAATAGCCCTCGTGGGCTACGGCAACTCAAACATCTTCTCGATTGTGTTCTCACAGGCTCTCATATCCGTGCCTGACCGCAAGAACGAGGTGAGCGGACTGATGATTATGGGTCTCTTCGGCGGAACGGTGTTCCCACTCTTCATGGGCCTTGCCAGCGATGCCGTGGGACAGGTGGGCGCAGTGGCGGTAATGGCATTGGGCGTGGTTTATCTGCTGACCTATATCAATAAGGTGAAGCAATGACCCCTTGCGCGGCACAATAAGAGTTATTGGTTTTACGTTATAAGAAAAAAAATACGACTATGAAAGATAAATATGTAGTGGGACTGGGCGAAGCTCTTTGGGACGTTTTGCCCGACGGAAAGAAACTCGGCGGCGCGCCGGCAAACTTCGCCTACCATGCCGGACAGTTCGGGCTTAACGCCGTGGCGGTGAGCGCACTGGGCGAGGACAGGCTCGCCGACGAGACGGTGGAGCAACTGGAGCAGAAGGGGCTTAACTATGTGATGCCGCGCGTGCCATACCCCACAGGCACCGTGCAGGTGGAACTCGACGAGGCGGGCGTGCCGACATACAACATCAAGGAGAACGTGGCGTGGGACAACATCCCGTTCACCGACGAGGTGAAGGCCGTGGCTGAGAACACCCTCGCCGTGTGCTGGGGTTCGCTGGCGCAGCGCAACGTGGTGAGCCGCCAGACGATATACAAGTTCCTCGACAGCACGCCGGAGAACTGCCTCAAGATTTTCGACATCAACCTGCGGCAGAATTTCTACACCAAGGAGATTATCTGCGAGTCGATGAAGCGGTGCAACGTGCTGAAGATTAACGATGAGGAACTGATACAGCTCGGGCGTATGTTCGGCTATCCAGGCCTTGACATAGAAAATAAATGCTGGCTCATCCTGGGCAAGTACGACCTCGATATGCTGGTGCTCACGTGCGGCGTGAACGGCAGTTACGTGTTCACCCCCGGCTGCGTGTCGTATCAGGAAACGCCCAAGGTGGAGGTGGCGGACACCGTTGGCGCCGGCGACTCCTTCACCGGTTCTTTCTGCGCATCGATCCTCTGTGGCAAGTCGGTGAAAGACTCCCACCGCCTCGCCGTGGAAGTCAGCGCGTACGTATGCACGCAGAACGGGGCTATGCCCGACATAAGGGAACATTTCGGGATTTGAGCGGCAAACCGCCGCTCTGTCTACCGCCTATCGTCCGTTGGAAGACCTCCCATCGGACGATAACAGCTCTCCCATCGGACGACAACAGACCTCCCATCGTCCGATGGGAGCTTGGTGAACTGCCGCTTTAAAGGAAAGATCCGCTTCGGCGCGCTCTGAAAATTGTACATCGAATTAAACCTCAACCTTAGGTTCAAACAAGAAGTCTGAAAAATTTGCACAACTTGCTCGAAATGTTTATATTTGCAACACCTTTAACGTTAAAGGTTGCGGAAAGAAGAAGGGGAAAGAATAATGGTTACAATAGAGATTATAGGAGCGTGCTTGGGCATAGTGGCAACTGTGCTTGGCGGCGTGTGGTTCATCGTGAACAAGGCTTTTGGCGTGGGGCGTTTCTCTCACCGCATAGACGAGGTGGACAAGCGGACAGCCAATGCTGCCTGTGACCTGCACGGCAAGGACATAGACACGATGAAAAGCGATGTCAGGACTTTGCGCACTGACGTTGCAACCGTCAGTGTGGCTGTTGAATCGCATGGAAAAGACATAGAGACGATAAAGGACGACATTCGGAGTGTGCGGACGGATGTCGCGGCCCTCAATGCGTCTGTGGAAGCGCACGGAAAGGACATTGATACGGTGAAAGACAATTTAAGGTCTATAAGAAATGATATTGTGGCTATCAAGTCGCTGCTGACAATGAAATACAAGGATGCCGCATCCTTGTTTTCACTGAAGAACAGTCCGCGCCGCCTTAACGACATAGGCAAGCGGATTATGGGCGACATGAAAGGGGCGGAATTCCTTGACGGGCACAAGGATTTTTTCTTCTCCCTGATAGACGAGTACAGGCCCAAGACCGCTTTGGACGTGGAGAACGCCGCCCACGCTGTCTGTGTGGCGAGTACGGACAATGACATGTTCAACGGCCTGAAGAATTTTGTCTACAACTCGCCCTCTTATATCGTAAAGGACGTGAACGGACAGGAAAGGCCTTATGACTTGTCACTGCCGGATGTGTGCTTCATATTGAGCTTGCCCCTGCGCGACATGTATTTGGATGCGCATCCGGAGATTTTGACAGAATAGCCCCACAACGTCCTTTCATTTTCGTTACCCTCCTTTTCCCGTATGCGCGTCTTTCAGATTTAAAGCACGCAATGGCGGACGCTAACGCACAGTACTTGCCTTTTTTAAAACTCCCACATTCTCAAAAGTTTCAGATTATTTAGCAAATAATCAAGCCGGGGTTAGCCGGGAAATAAGTATCTTTGCCGAAGAGAGACACATACAGGCGCGGCGACGGCGCGAAACGGACACCGCGACTTGCGCTCTGCACTACGACCACTTGAATTTAATACAAAAAAACATAAATGGAAAATAACAGATACTTCTTTGCCGTGGACCTCGGGGCGACAAGCGGACGGACAATCATCGGCACCCTCGCCGACGGCAAAATCAAACTGGAGGAACTCACGCGTTTCCCAAACAACCTCATCGAGACAGGCGGACACTTCTACTGGGACATCTTCGCACTATACAACGAGATTATCAAGGGACTGAAACTCGTGGCGAAGAAGAACATCCCCGTGACAAGCATCGGCATCGACACATGGGGAGTGGACTTCGTTTGCGTGGGCGACGACAACGCCCTGCTGCGCAACCCGATAGCCTACCGCGACCCGTTCACCTTTGAGGCAATGGACGAATATTTCGACAAGTGCGTGGACAAGAAGACGGTCTACGAGAAGACCGGCATACAGTTCATGAACTTCAACTCGCTCTTCCAGCTCTACGCCATGAAGCGCGAGAACAACGCAGCCCTCGCAAACGCCAAGAAAATCCTCTTCGTGCCTGACGCACTCTCGTGGATGCTCACCGGCAAGGAGGTCTGCGAATACACCATAGCATCGACGAGCCAGATGCTCGACCCGCGCACAAAGGAACTCGACGAGGAACTGCTCGCGAGCGTGGGACTCTCACGCGACAAGTTCGGCGCAATGGTGAACCCGGCGACGTGCATCGGCACACTGACCAAGGAGGTGCAGGAGATGACCGGACTGGGCGCGCTGCCCGTAATCGCCGTGGCAGGACACGACACCGGAAGCGCGGTGGCGGCGGTGCCTGCAAAGGACGAGCGTTTCGCCTACCTCAGCAGCGGCACGTGGAGCCTTATGGGCATCGAGACGAAAGACGCTATAATCAACGGCCTCAGCTACGAGCGCAACTTCACCAACGAGGGCGGCATCGAGGGGACAACACGTTTCCTGAAGAACATCTGCGGAATGTGGCTCCTGGAACGCTGCCGCAAGGAATGGGGCGACGAAGCCCCCTCAGACTACGGCACGCTGCTCTCCGAAGCAATAGCGACTGCGCCTTTCCAGAGCATCATCAACCCCGACGACAAGATGTTCGCCAACCCAGCAAACATGGAGGAGGCGATAAAGGAATACTGCCGCGAGACGGGGCAGCACGTGCCAGAGGGCTACGCCGAGATTTGCCGATGCATCTTCGAGAGCCTCGCCCTGCGCTACCGTCAGGTGTTCGGCTACCTGAAGGAAATGGCGTCGTTCCCCATCGACACGCTCCACATCATCGGCGGAGGGTCGCTAAACAGATACCTAAACCAGTTCACCGCCAACGCCACGGGCGTGGAGGTTCTCGCCGGACCGCAGGAATGTACCGCACTGGGCAACATCATGCTCCAGGCAAAAGCTGCCGGTTGCGTGGACGGCATCTTCGACATGAGGCGCATCATTGCCGACAGCGTTAGCGTGGCGCGTTTCGAGCCGCAGGACAAGGAGGTGTGGGACAAGGCTTACGACAGATACCTCGAAATAGTAAACGCCAAGGGATAAGGGGCGGAACAGCCGTATGCCCCACCTTATATAATATATGGGTGAAAGGCGGAACACATTACAGAAACAATTAAACCTAAAAGATATGAAAACAGAACAGATTACAAAAGCTTATGAAATGGCGAAAGAGCGCTATGCCGCTCTGGGAGTAGATACCGACAAGGCGATAGAGACACTGGAGAAGACACCAATCTCGCTGCACTGCTGGCAGGCCGACGACGTGGTGGGCTTCGAGCGCAACGTGGCGGCTTCGGGCGGCATACAGACCACCGGAAACTACCCCGGCAAGGCGCGCAACATCGACGAACTGCGTCAGGACGTGGAGAAGGTGAAGTCGCTCCTCGGCGGCACGTTCCGCCTCAACCTCCACGAGACTTACGGAGAGTTCGGCGGACAGTTCGTGGACCGCGACCAGGTGGAGATTAAGCACTTTGAGGGATGGATGCAGTGGGCAAAGGAACACGGACTGAAGCTCGACTTCAACTCAACGTCGTTCTCACACCCCAAGAGCGGAAGCCTCTCGCTCGCCAACCCCAACAAGGAAATCCGCGATTTCTGGATTGAGCACACCAAGCGTTGCCGCCGTATCGCCGACGCAATGGGCAAGTTCCAGAACGACCCATGCATAATGAACATCTGGGTGCATGACGGAAGCAAAGACCTCACGGTGGAGAAGCTGCGCTACCGCCAGATACTGAAAGACAGCCTCGACGAAATCCTCGCAGAGGAGCTGCCGGGAATGAAGTCGTGCCTGGAGGCAAAGCTCTTCGGCATCGGACTGGAGGCTTACACCGTCGGGTCAAACTATTTCTACACCGGCTACTGCGCCAAGAACAACGTTATGTACACGCTCGACACGGGTCACTACGAGCCTACGGAGAACGTGTCTGATGCCATCTCCGCGCTGCTGCTCTACGTTCCCGAACTGATGCTCCACGTGTCGCGCCCGATGCACTGGGATTCCGACCACGTTACGCTGTTCGACGACAACACCCGCAACCTGTTCTCCGAAATCGTGCGCGCCGACGCCCTCGACCGCGCCCACATCGGCCTTGACTATTTCGACGCGTCGATCAACCGCATCGGCGCTTATATCATCGGCGTGCGCGCAGCACAGAAGTCGCTGCTCCAGGCTCTGCTCGAACCGACCAAGACACTGCGCAAGTATGAGGACGAGGACAAGCTCTTCCAGCGTCTCGCGCTGCTCGAAGAGGCGAAGACGATGCCGATGGGCGCCGTTTACGACTACTTCAACATGAAGAACAACGTGCCTGTTGGCGAGGAGTATTTCGCCGACGTGGAGAAATACGAGGCTGACGTTCTCTCAAAGAGATAAACAACAACCACTTTTCCCCTCCGCTACCGCATGACGGAAACCGCCGCGGCACTTTCCTGCCGCCGTGTTCCGCCCTGCCGTGCCGGAGGGAATTTCATATAAAGACACTATGGAAATAATAATCGGACTACTGATAATAGCCATTGGCGCGTTCTGCCAGTCGAGCAGCTATGTGCCTATCAACAAGGTGAAGAACTGGAGCTGGGAGTCTTACTGGCTCGTGCAGGGCGTTTTCGCGTGGATAGTGTTTCCGCTGCTGGGCGCAATGCTCGCCGTGCCAAGCGGACACTCGCTCACCGAACTCCTTGCCGGCAGCAGTGCGTTCAACATCTGGATGACGGTGTTCTTCGGCGCGCTGTGGGGCGTGGGCGGACTGACGTTCGGTCTGTCGATGCGCTATCTCGGGGTTGCCCTGGGGCAGAGCATCTCGCTGGGAACGTGCGCCGGACTGGGCACGATAATGGGTCCCGTGCTCCTCAGCATCTTCTTCCCCGAAGAGGATGCCCTGAGCCGCCTCACCTTCGCCGTAATCCTCGGCGTGATAGTGACGTTGGCGGGCATCGGCATCATCGGACTGGCAGGGTCGATGAAGTCTGCTTCGCTCTCCGAGGAGGAGAAGAAAGAGGCGGTGAAGGACTTTAATTTTCCCAAAGGAATAGCCATCGCCCTGCTCGCCGGCTTTATGAGCGGATGCTTCAACGTGGGTCTGGAATTCGGAAAGGACATCAATTTCGGCGACCTTACGCCGGATATGTACAAGACACTGCCCGCCACGTTGCTCGTGACATTGGGCGGTTTCGTGACCAACGCGGCGTACTGCTTCTACCAGAACGCGAGGAACAAGACGTGGGGCGACTACCGCAACGGCGCGGTGTGGCTCAACAACCTGTTGTTCTGCGCCCTCGCCGGCGGCTTGTGGTACAGCCAGTTCTTCGGTCTCTCGCTGGGCAAGGGCTTCCTCACCTCCTCCCCCACCCTCACCACACTGTCGTTCTGCATCCTCATGTCGCTCAACGTGGTGTTCTCCAACGTGTGGGGCATCATCCTGAAGGAGTGGAAGGGCTGCTCACCGAAGACGATAGCGGTGCTCATTCTCGGCATCCTTGTGCTGATAATATCATCGTTCCTGCCGCAGTTGATATAGAAATTGCATAGCTACAATTAATGAAAATTCATGGTTAATTCACGGAAATTTATGTTGAAAAGAAAATAAATATCTTTTTGAACACGAATTGCCATGAATTAACCACGAATTTAACATGAATTTTTGACTTAAAGTAATCATTTCGGCAATAGGACACACAAATATTGCTGTGTAGTAACGGCGGCACTTGTTTTTAGGCAAAAAAGACGTAAATTTGCACACCGCCAATAAAAGAAACATCAATCACGGCGCAGCCACAAGGCGACGCGCCGACCAAACTAACAATAACAACCATTTAGAAGAAGATGAAAAAGATTAGAGCAGCCGTAGTGGGTTACGGCAACATCGGACAGTTCGCGGTTCAGGCTCTCGAGGCCGCGCCCGACTTTGAGATAGCCGGCATCGTGCGCCGCAACGGAGCGCAGGACAAGCCGCTGGAACTCACAAACTATGAGGTGGTGAAGGACATCACCGAACTGAAAGACGTGGACGTGGCAATCCTCGCCACGCCGACACGCAGCTGCGAGGAATACGCCAAGAAAATCCTCGCCCTCGGCATCAACACCGTGGACAGCTTCGACATCCACACAAGCATCCTTGACTACCGCGCGGCTCTCATGCCCGTGTGCAAGAAGAACAACGCCGTGGCGGTAATCGCCGCCGGATGGGACCCGGGTTCCGACTCTATCGTGCGCACGCTGATGCAGAGCCTTGCGCCGAAGGGACTGTCTTACACCAACTTCGGACCGGGAATGTCGATGGGACACAGCGTCTGCGTGCGTTCCAAGGAGGGCGTGAAGAACGCGCTCTCGATGACTATCCCCAAGGGCGAAGGACTGCACCGCCGCATGGTGTATGTGGAACTGGAAGAGGGAGCGAAGCTTGAGGACGTGGAGAAGGCAATCAAGGCCGACCCGTATTTCGCGAGCGACGAGACACACGTGTTCGCCGTGGAGTCGGTAGACGACGTGCAAGACATGGGACACGGTGTGAACCTCGTGCGCAAGGGCGTGAGCGGCAAGACGCAGAACCAGCGCATCGAGTTCAACATGAGCATCAACAACCCTGCCCTGACAGGTCAGGTGCTCGTGAACGTGGCGCGCGCCTCATTGCGCCAGCAGCCGGGATGCTACACCATGGTGGAAATCCCCGTTATAGATATGCTGCCCGGCGACCGCGAGGAGCTTATCGCGCATCT
>CAVHWJ010000007.1:19644-23554 GCA_963639565.1 uncultured Prevotella sp.
CTTCGGTGTCAAAGAGAACTTTCCAACAGGAGACTGTGCGAAAGCGCTTGCGCTTACTGTCATAGCGGCAGCAACGAGGGCTGCACTCTTAAAAAATTTCTTCATACTGATAATTAAATTAATGCCGCATTGTTATTAACGGCTTGTTATACTTCCCTTTAATTGTGTGTGCAAAGTTAAGCCGTTCCCCGATATGTTCCAAATAAAAACATTTTTTTATACATACAGTCCATGACAAATATCAAGGAAAACAACTTTGCGGACTATTTTTCAGAAAAATATACTACATTCCGCACACGGCTTTATTCGCCCAACATCTCCTTCGCCTCCTTGCTGAGGTAAGGCTTAATGTCCTTCACCGCAATCTTGAAAGAGACAAGTCCGGCGGCGTAGGGGGCGATTTCATACTGTTGGTAGACGAAATCCAGACTGTCGTTCTCCACCCACGGGTTGTGGGCAGGGATGGGGATGAGTCCGTCGTCGGGCAGGATGAGGTAGTCGTTGAGGTTAGCCATGGTCACGTCGTTCTCGCCGCACTCCTTGAAATACCACAGCGCGCCCTTGCGCAGCAGCGGCTGGAGTTCCTTTATCCGCTTGGTGTCGAGGGTCTTGTCGATGGGCTTGAAAGTGCGCTTGCTGATGTTCACGTAGTAGAAGCTGTAAGACCCGTGCGCGCCGCCGAGATAGCTCTCGTCGCTCACGCCGTAGGTGACATACTGCGGTGTCTCCTTCCACTTGTTGATTTTTATCGACTCGCTGAGGGGCGGAACGTCGCCGTCGGTGTACTCCTCCGTTTCCTTCCTCTGCTCCATAAGGTTGCGCATCGTGCCTTTCACGTAGAAGTCCACGAGTTTCCGGCCGTCGTCGAGACTGCCCTTATACACCGGGTATCGGGCGAGCACCGCCTTGTCATCGGTCTGGCGCGGCATATACACGGCGGCGAGTTCGCGTGCGATGAACTCCCTCACGGCTACGGCCATGCTGTCGTCGCCCGTGGGATAGTCCACGTAGATGCTGCACTCCACGGTGGAATCCCCCACCATGCTAAGGCTCACGCTGTCCACCGCAAGGGTGTCCACCACGGGAGTCTTCGCCACGGAGTCCGTGTCGTTTCCCTGTTTCGCCGCGGTCTTGCACCCGGCCACACTCAGTGTCATTCCTGCCGCAAGACAGGCAATCCATAATAACTTTTTCATGTCAGTATGATGTTTTGGTTAGGTTTAATGGTTTTCTTTTTGCCTTCATTTCTTTGCGTCCGCCACGGGTCTCACCGAACCGCCCATGTAGCGCGCGTTCATGTAGCGGCTGTAGTTGGCAAAATAGAACGAGACACAGGCGGCGTTGCCGGATTGTCCGCGGTCCACCGTACCCGTCCAGTACATCCCGTTTTCGCCGCGGAGCACGATGTCCTTGCCGTTGCGCGCCCCGGCCGCGGGCAGGAATATGGCGTTGCCGTTGCGGCGGCTCTTCACCTCGTAGCCCGCCACGGTGTCCTTGCGCGCCGTCACCTTTGTCACCCACGTCCATGTGCAGTTCGCCGTGTCGGCGAGTTCCGTGAACTCAGCCTCGGTGGGCGTGTGGCAGTCCTTGCCCCAGTTGGCGGACGCCGCGTCGTCAGCGGCATCGAGCACAGTCTTCTTGTCCCGGGCGTTATACTTTGTCATTTTCTCGAAGTCGGCGCCGTAGCGATAGTGTTCCTGCGAGCAATCGGCGTTTTCCGTCGTCTCGCCCCAAGAATAGAGGCCGCCGAAGTCAGTCACCTCCTCAGCCCCCACGTTGGTCTCCGCCCAAAGCATGCGGCTCGGCAGCTGCAAGTCCACAAAGCGGTGGCCGTCAATCTCAACCATGCCGCCGGCATCAGCTTTTGCGGCTGACTTTCCGGCGCAGGATGCCATAAGCGCAAAGGCGGCGGTAAACATCGCCGCGGCGCAGAGTGTCTTGTTTTTTGTGTTCATTGTTCCCTCCTTATTTTATTTATCGGTATCTATGAGATTCTTCTTCTCGTCCCTTTCCGTCTTTCTCGCGAAGATGTTTGCGAGCAACGCCCCCGACACGTTATGCCAAACGCAGAACACCGCGCCGGGTATCGTGGCGAGGGGGTATTGGGCGAAATGCACTGTGGCGAGCGACGTGGCGAGACCGGAGTTCTGCATCCCCACCTCTATCGCCACGGCGCGGCATTTCCTCTCCGCCATGCCGGTGATCTTTCCGGCGGCATAGCCCAGTGCGTAACCCAGTCCGTTGTGGAGAATCACCACCACGAGCACCGTTAGTCCGCAGCCCAACAGTTTCTGCGCGTTCACGCTCACCACCGCCATGAGTATCGCCACAATGGCGAGGGTGGAGACGAGCGGCAACACGTCCACCGCCCGCTCCGTGAACTTGGGCATATAGCGGTTGGCGATGAAACCCAACAGGATTGGCAGTATCACCACCTGCACTATCGACATGAACATCGGCACCACGTGAACGTCCACCGTGGCGCCGGCCAGCAGACTGGTGAGGAGCGGCGTGAGGATTGGGGCGAAAAGGGTGGACAGCGAGGTGATGCCCACCGACAACGCCACGTCGGCCTTGGCGAGATACGACATCACGTTGGATGCCGTGCCGCCGGGACACGTGCCCACGAGTATCACGCCGATGGCGAGTTCCACGGGCAAGCGGAAGCACACCGTGAGCAGATACGCCAGCGAGGGCATGATGATAAACTGCGCCGCGAAGCCTATCGCCACGTCGCGCGGATGGGTGAAGAGCACGCGGAAATCGCCGGGCTTCAGCGTGAGGCCCATGCCGAACATCACGATGCCGAGCAGGGTGTTCACATAGCTTGTCTTGATAAAGCCCACGGCTTCGGGGAAGACGAGCGACACCACCGTCGCCAGGATTATTATTGCCGACATGTATTTGCCGGCGAGGGCTGAAAGTCTTTTCAGAAAGTTCATATTTTCTTTATATTTCGTTTATTGTTGTTTCAATTATTATATTCGTAATAAAGCATGGGGCAGCGGCACGGCTTTACTGGGATTGCGTCACCTCATGCCGCTGCGCAGGAGCACGTTGCGGCGAAGGTGGTCGCCATAGAAAAAGAGTTCTTGCAAATGCAGGTTGCCCACAGGGAAGAAACCGCCGAGCGGCTCGAAATAATACCGCTGCGCGTCGATGCCGCCCACCGTGAGCACGTGGTTCAGGGTGTCCACCGCCACCGTAACCGCCTCGCCATCAATCTTGGGTCGCGCCGCCGTGGCGTAGGGGAAACGTGGGTCGTCGGCCTTGGGCGTCGCCCCTGCCGGGAGGAGCGTGGCTGGCGTAGCCGTGGCGGTCCATGTTATGGGGTTGATGCAGCCGATGTTGCCGTCGGAAAGCAGCGGACACGCCGCCGTGGGGGTAGTCACGCTACAAAAATTCACCGTAACGCCGCGCGCCGTGGAGTCCTGCGCAAGTTTTATGTGCGAAGTGCGGTGTCCGGGCTGCGTCGCCGTGTCGGAAGCCGTAACGCCGTAGCCCACCACGTAAGCCGCCACGAGACGGTTGTAGTCGTCGTCGCTGATATGTTTCAGTGCCTCTTTCACCATCTGTCCTCCCTGACTGTACCCGGCGAGGATGAACGGCCGCTTGCGGTTGTAATGCTTCAGGTAGTAGTCGAGGGCGTCGAGTGCGTCGCCCACGGCAAGGGGCATCGCGTCCTTTGCCGCCTCGCCCGTCAGTCCGCCGAAAGTGGCCTGTCTATAATAAGGTATATAGAGGTTCGCCCGTGTGGCGAAGATTGTGTCGGCGAGTTCGGCTGAGAGCCGCCATGCCTCAATGTGCTGCGCGTTCTTCGGGTCGGCGTTGTGGCGCAATGTCCCTGTGGAGTCCGTCCAGTCCGCCACGCACGTTGGGAGGAAATACACCACGTCGGGCAACGCGCTGT
>CAVHWJ010000008.1:0-4836 GCA_963639565.1 uncultured Prevotella sp.
TGGTTCGCCGACGAGTTCACGGCGCGCGAGGCCACCGGCGTTACGGCAATGGAGTTCAACGTGGTGAACCTCGTTTGGTGCATCCTTATGGTCTATGGCCTTGTGGGATGGATTACCACCAACAAGGAGACCACCACCAAGGGCAAGCTCGTGAACACGCTGCTCATCGCCGTTCCTGCCGCTATCCTGGCTTACACCTATATGGAGCACGGAAGCGACACGGTGCATATCGACGCGCCTATCTTCCAGCAGTTCAACCCCTGTTTCGTGGTGGCTCTCACCCCGGTGAGCATCGCCCTTTTCGGTTGGCTCGGCAAGAAGGGCAAAGAGCCTAAGGCTCCCGTGAAAATCGGTCTCGGTATGCTCGTTGCCGGTTTCGCCTATCTTATGATGACGGTGTTCAGCATCGGTCTGCCGGCAACCGACCACCCCAACCACGTGGCTGACGTTACGCCTAACCTCCTCGTGGGGACATACCTTATCCTTACCTTCGCGGAACTGCTGCTCTCGCCGATCGGTATCTCGTTCGTGTCAAAGGTTGCTCCTCCTAAGTACAAGGGAATGATTATGGGCGGATGGTTCGTAGCCACGGCTCTCGGCAACAAACTCGTTTCTATCCCCGGCCACATGTGGGATATGCCGCTGCCTGTTGTATGGGGCACGCTCATGGTAATCTGCCTGTTGGCCGCCCTCTTCATCTTCTCTATCATAAAGAAGCTGAACAAGGTGAGCTAAGAGACTGAAAATATAAAGACAAAAAAACAGGATGCGCCGCAAATGATTGGCGCATCCTGTTTTTTTTATGGCTACCTAAATTAATGAAAATTGGCTTACACTTCGTACGCCGAACTTTGTTTCGTGGTTAATTTACGATAATTTATGTTCAAAAGGAAATAATATTTTTGGGGGGAACACGAATTTCCATAAATTTCCCATGAATTTTCATGAATTTATTTTGTCTTACTGCTTGGGCTTTACGTTGTCCATCAAGATATGGACGATGCGTTCTGCCGTGCGGCCGTCCCAGCGGTCGGGCAGGGAGCATTTCTTCCAGTTGCCTGTCGCCATGTCGTTCACCGCCTCGGCGAGTTTTGCCGCGTCTTCGCCCACCAGCACGTTGGAACCGTATTTCACTGTTTCGATGTGCTCGGTGTATCTGTTCAGCGTGATGCACGGCACACTGTTGAAGGTGGCTTCCTCAGCCACGTTGCCGGAGTCGGTGACAATTCCCTCGGCGTGCGCCGTGAGATACCCGAACTCCAGATAGGGCAGGGTGTCGGTGATGTGCAGCGTGGGGATGTCCGCGGCGATGCCTTCTATCGCTTTCTTCGCCTCCGCCCTCAGCGGAGCTATTACCGGAGTGTCGCCGGCGGCTTCCGCCATAGCCTTCACCATGTCGCGCAGGTTCTGCGTGTCGGCGATGAGAGCCTTGCGGTTGAGGGTGAACACGATGTATTTCCCCTCGGTCAGGCTGAGGCAGTCCATTACCGCCGGACGGCGGAATTTGCCGTGGCTGAAGCGCAGCGTGTCCATGAGGATGTTTCCCACCTCGTAAATCTGCGACAGTTCAGCCCCCTCGCGGCTCGCGATGCTGTTGCTGCTGATGCCGGCGGTGAAGAGGTAGTCGGAGAGGCCGTCGATAACCAGACGGTTTATCTCCTTGGGCATGTTGATGTCGAAAGAGCGCGTGCCGGCCACGAGGTGCGCCAGCGCGATGCCGTGTTTCTTTGTCACTATGGCAGCCGCCATTGTCGAGGCGAGGTCGTCCACCACAATCACCGCGTCTGTCGGCGTGGCGGTGAGGTAAGCGTCAAACTCCGCCATCACCCTGCCGGTGAGTTCGTTGAGGTTGGTGCAGTCCACGCCCAAGAACACGTCGGGCTTCCTTATCTCCAAGTCATCGAAGATAGAACCCTCCAGCGTCTTGTCGTTTTCCGTCCCTGCGTAAACGAGTTTTTCGTTGATGCCCACGCCCTCTTTGTTGGCCTTTTCTATGGCATGGATAAGGGGCGCGACCTTCATGAAATTGGGGCGCGCCCCCACAATGATGCAAATGTTGATTGTCATCGGTTATATCATTCTGTTGTGTTATTCGGTCTTGAACAGGTCCTTTATTCCGCCGATGCTGCCCATGAGGTTCGTGGCCTCATACGGCAGATAAACGGTTTTCGTCTTGTCGCCGGCGGCGATGTCCTGCAATGCCTGTATGTACCTCTGCGCAAGGAGATAGTTGGCCGGGTTGGTGCTCTTGCCCACGGCGGCGTTTATCTTCTCTATCGAGATAGCCTCGGCCTCGGCTTTCTTTATCTTGGCCTGAGCCTCTCCCTCGGCGAGTTTCTCTATCGCTATGGCCTGTGCTTCGGCTGTGCGTATCTTCGCCTGAGCCTCGCCCTCGGCGTTGAGGATTGCCATCTGCTTGTCGGCTTCCGCCTTGTTGATGGTGGATGTCTTGTCGCCCTCCGATTTCAGGATTGCCGCTGCTTTCTGTCCCTCGCTGGTGAGGATGGTGGCGCGCTTGTTTCTCTCGGCCTGCATCTGCTTCTCCATTGCCTGGAGCACGCTTTCTGGCGGCGTGATGTCCTGAAGCTCCACGCGGTTCACCTTGATGCCCCATTTGTTGGTGGCGTCGTCGAGCACCGCCCGCAGCTTGGTGTTGATAGTGTCGCGCGAGGTGAGCGTCTGGTCGAGTTCCAGTTCGCCGATGATGTTGCGCAGCGTGGTCTGCGTGAGCTTCTCTATGGCGTTGGGCAGGTTGCTGATTTCATACACCGCCTTGAACGGGTCCACTATCTGGAAATAGAGCAGCGCGTTGATCTGCGTCTGCACGTTGTCCTTTGTAATCACGTTCTGCTTGTCGAAGTCGTACACTTGTTCGCGGAGGTCTATCGACGTGGCGTAGATGTATCTGCCGCGCGTCATCGTGACGATGGGTTTGGCGCGGTCGATGAACGGTATTATCACGTTGATGCCGGGCTTCAGCGTGGCGTAGTAGCGGCCGAGCCTTTCGATGATTTTTGTTTCCGACTGGGGGATGATTACCAAGCTCTTCTTCACGAGGATGAGGGCGCAAATCACTATTGCCGCCAATACATAAAATCCGATGTTCATAATATTTATGGTTTAATGGTTATGGTTCTAATGGTCAGTTCTTTACCACGGTGATTATGACGCTCTCCCTGCCCACCACTTTCACCTTCTCGCCTCTCTCTATCGCCGCGCCGTCGGCGGAGCACGCCTTCCAGTCGTCGCCGTCGATTGCCACGCGGCCGTAGCCGTTCTCCTCGATGCGCTCGCTCACCCTGCCTATGCGGCCGTTCACGGCGTCGGCGTTGCTTATCCGTTGGTCTTCGTGCTTGTGGAGGTGCTTGATAATGGTGGGGCGCACGAAGAAGAGGCTCAACACCGACGCTACGGCGAATACCGCCAGTCCGGCATAGAACGACAGTCCGAACGCCGAGAGCACGGCGGAGCACGCTGCGCCGATGGCGAAGCACATGATGAAGAAGTCACCGTTGGTGAGTTCAAGGATAAGGCAGACAATGGACACCAACGCCCACATCTGCCACAGGTTTTCGGCGAAATAATCTATCATACTTTAATATTGTTTTGGTTTTCATCAGTAATTGATGCTGCGAATTTAACTAAATTCTGTCAATCCGCCAACGCTTGGTATGGATTATTTCACCATGTGTCTATAAGAAACCCAACATTTTGAGGATATACGGCGTGAGAACGGCGGTGAAGATGCCGTTGAGCGTCAGTCCCAGCGAGGCGTAAGCCCCGTGCTCCATGCTCTTTTCCATCGCCGCCGACGTGCCGACGGCGTGGGACGCCGTGCCGAGCGATATGCCTTGCGACGAGGGCATGCCGATGTGGCCGTATTTCAGGATGCGCAGTCCGGTTACCGCCCCGAAGATGCCCACGAATACCACTATCGTGGCGGTGAGCGACGGTATGCCGCCGATGCTCTCAGTCACCTCCATGGCTATTGGGGTGGTGACGGACTTGGCGGCGAGCGACAGCACCACCTCGCGCGACGCGCCGAAATACTGCGCCAGCGTCACCACGGAGACGATGCCCACAAGGCAGCCCACGAGCTGCGACATGAAGATGGGTATCATTTCGTGTTTTATAGAACTGAGCTGCTTATAGAGCGGCACGCCCAGCGACACCACGGCGGGCTTCAGCCAGAAGTCTATCTTTGAGCCGCTCACGCGGTAGGTGTCGTAGTCCACGTGCGCCACCATTAGGAAGCATATCATAAAGGCGATGCTCACGAGGATTGGGTTGAATATGGGGAGGCGGAGGAGTTTCCTCACGAGTTTTGCGAGGAAATACACTCCGAAAGTGAGTGTGAGCAGGAAATAGTCGTTGCTCAGGTATTGATGGATGTCCATTTCTTTGGTGTATTGCTTATTTGTTGTGAAAGGGCGTGGTGTGTCTCGCCGCCATTATTTTGTTCCTTTTATTTTCTTTATCGCCTTGCGCGTCAGGATGTGTGTCCACCCCGTCACCACAAGCACTATCACGGTGCTCAACGCCGTGGCGAGCACTATCGGCACTATCTCGCGCCCGATGATGTCGAAATAGAGCATGAGAGCCACGCCGGGCGGCACGAAGAAGAAGCCCATGTTTTTCACGAGGAAGGTGGAGATTGTCTCCACCCATTCCAGTTTTACCGCCTTCACCTTTAGCAGCAGGGTGAGCAGCAGCATACCGATGATGCTCGAAGGGATGGGCGTGCCGGTGAGCCACACTATCAGTTCGCCCACGGCAAGGCATCCGATGATGATTGCTAATTGTCTGAACATTTTGTTGTTATCCTAAATCTTTATA
>CAVHWJ010000008.1:5051-6568 GCA_963639565.1 uncultured Prevotella sp.
TTTCAGTTCGTCGAGGAAGTCGGCGAGCCTTTGGTAAACCATGGGGTAGCTCTCGCCGCCGGTGACAGCCACGTGCATATAGTCGTCGTACCATTTCTGAAGGTTCTCGTCCTTGATGTCGTCGTAGCGTTTCATTTCCCACTCGCCCATGTTCATTTCGAGCAGCCGCGGGTCGGTCTCGTAGTCATTGTAGCCGCAGTATTCCGCAAGCAGTCTCGCCCTCGTGAGTGGGGAACAGAAAACCTTGTCGAATACCTTTCCCTTGAGGTTGCGTTTCGTCACTTCCGCCTCCTGCGGAAAGGTGGCTGCCACGGGAACGTCGGTCTGTCCGTAGCACACGCCCTTTGGCACGTCCACGCTCGTGTGCCTGATAAGAGTAACTTTCATATCTTGATTGTTTGTTGTCGTTTTCGCCGTGTCACAGGAACAGCCGGCTGATGTCTATACCGCTTGTGGCGGCTGCCTTCAGGATGAAATGCCACTGCACCGCCACGGCGATGTAAACCGCCAGTTCCGTGAGCAGGAACAGCGCGCCGCAGCAGTCGCCGGTATACCCCCTAAGCCTTTTCCAAATAAGGAGATAAAGGAAATACATCACTATGCAGGGGGCGAAAATCACCCAGTTCCACGCCACAATGCCGCGGGTTACGAAGAAGAACAGTGCCAACGGCAACAGTCCCTGCACCGCAAGCCCGATGCCCGCGCCCACGCTGATGCGGCGGTACACGTTCTTGGCTTTCGACTGCTCCTCCGTCCTGGCGTAGGGCATCATCTGTATTATCTGCGCGGCGATCATCTTGGCGTAGGGGTCGGCGGCGAAAATGGTCACGGCAGCCAACTTGGGCGGCATCGACGTGAGGGCGGCGAAAAGCAGCAGTTCGTAGAATATTATGCCGAGCACGCCGTATGTGCCGATGCGCGAGTCTTTCATTATGTCGAGGATTCTCTGCCTGTCAGCTCCGCCGCCGCCGAAGCCGTCCACGAAATCCGTCAGTCCGTCTTCGTGGAGCGCGCCCGTCACCATTATCCTCATCAGTATGGCGCAGATTACCGCCATGTTGTAGGGCATCGCCATCGAACCGAAATAGAGCGTGGCTGCCATTATGCCGCCGGTAATCCATCCCACTATGGGCCAGTATTCAACAACGGCCTTGTAGGAGTCTTTCGGCGGAAGGTAAACCCTCCAGAACGGCAACCTTGTGAAGAATATGAAAGCGGCCCAGATGTTCTGCCACCATTTAGAAGTACTTGGTGATGTTTGCATTTTCAAAGTTGTTCATTTCGTTAATCATCCTCACGCTGCTCTCTATCAGGGGGTAGGCGCACAACGCCCCCGTTCCCTCGCCGAGCCTTAGTCCGAGGTTAAGCAGCGGCTTGGCGTTCATCAGCCGCAGCATAGTGGCGTGGGCGTGCTCGTCGCCCACGTGGCAGAATATGGCGTAGTCGAGTACCTCCGGGTACATCCTGCTTGCGGCGAGCATACAGGCGGTCATTATGAAACCGTCCACCATCACCGC
>CAVHWJ010000008.1:7393-12528 GCA_963639565.1 uncultured Prevotella sp.
AAAGGTCATTTTATCTTTACGGGGATGCCGCTCACGGTGAGGTACACCTCGTCGGCCTTTGCCGCCACATACTGGTTGAGCCAGCCGAGGAGGTCGGTGAAATGCCGCTGCACGGCGTTGTCGCTAACGCCGCCGCTACCTATCTCGTTGGTGACGAAGATGAAGGTGGCGTCCTGCGCGGTGAACTTGTCAAATTCTTCCTTTACCCTTTCGAGGGTCTTTTCGATGTCGGGCGACGCTTCGCCGCTGGCGGCGTCGAAATAGAAATTGGTACACCACAACGTGAGGCAGTCTATCAACGCCACCTTATTATATATATGTATGTCTCCGAGATACCTCTCCTCCTCGATGTTCGTCCACTGGCTGCCGCGCCTCTCCTTGTGCTTGTCCACGCGGCGGCGGAACTCGTCGTCCCAGATGTGGGCGGTGGCGATGTAGACAGGCGATGCCGAGAGGCTCAGGGCGAGCTTTTCGGCGTACGCGCTTTTGCCCGAACGCTGTCCTCCGGTTATGAGTATAATCCGTTTCATCGGTGCAAAAGTAGTAAAAACAATCTTAAACGCCACGCAAATGCGTAATTCCTTTGTCCCATATATTTAATAAATATGTAAATTGCCCTGTTTGTGCGGAAAAACTGCTTGTTCTTCCTATGTAACAGAAGATTTGTTAATAAAAATTTGGACGGAACAAAGTTTTTTCTTTACTTTGCACCCAAATTTGGCAAAAAGGAATATTACAAGTCAATTTATTATAGTTTAAAAATTAGAAAATGAAGAAAATTTTTACTTTGTGCGCTGCAGCTGCACTTGCTGCTTCCGCTTCTGCTCAGACAGTAACTGAGAGTAAAACTTTTGACAACTGGTACATCGGTATCAACGGCGGTGTTGCAACCGGTCTGCATCCTTCAGTAATGGGTCAGGGCGAGGGTCACTGCTGGCTCAAGGACATCGCTCCCAACGCCGGCATCCGCGTAGGTCGCTACTTTACTCCGGTATTCGGTCTCGCAGTTGAGAGCAATGTTTACTTCAAGGATCTCCACCACGGACAGCGTTCTATGAACAACCTGTTCGGCAACGTTACCAATACTGTTGTTAACTCTATCAACACTTCTTTGATAGCTACCGTTAATTTCAGCAACTGGTTCGGTGGTTACAAGGGCGCACCCCGTCTGTTCGAGGTTAGCGCTGTTTACGGTCTCGGTTGGGGCCACGTGTTCGGCGGCAAGGACGGTGAGCGTTACTACTGCAACGACTGGGACACTGCTGACAAGAAGGACTTCCTGACTTCTAAGGCTGGTCTTGACTTCGCTTTCAACCTTGGCAAGGCTAAGGCATGGCAGGTATATGTTGAGCCTTCAGTGATCTGGAACCTCGAGGGCGCAAAGAAGGGCGTTCGCTACGATGGCAACTACGCTGACTTCCAGCTCAACGCAGGTATCGTTTACAAGTTCAAGAACTCTAACGGTACTCACAACTTCACTATCGCACAGCTCCGCGACCAGGCTGAGATCGACGGTCTGAACGCTAAGATCAACGACCTGCGCAACGACCTGAACGGTAAGGATTCTGAGCTTGCCGCTAAGAACAAGAAGATCGCTGACCTGCAGAACGCTCTCGACGAGTGCAACAAGACTCCTAAGTATGTGAAGCCCGAGACTGCTACAAACCTGCAGCCCACTGTAATCTTCCGTCAGGGTAAGTCAGTTGTTGACAAGTCTCAGCTGGCTAACATCGAGCTTATCGCTCAGTACATGAAGAACCACAAGGACGCTAACGTTGAGATCAAGGGTTACGCTTCTCCCGAGGGTTCTAAGGAACTGAACCAGAAGCTCTCTGAGGCTCGCGCTAACGCCGTTAAGGACATCCTCGTTAAGAAGTACAAGATTTCTGCTGACCGTCTGACCACTAAGGGTATGGGCGCAACAGACAAGCTCTTCGAGCAGGTTGAGTTCAACCGCGTTGCTACTTTCAACGACAACTCAGCTAACTAATTGAGCTTCTAACAGACAACTCAATATCATGTCCCCGTCACGCTTCTGCGTGGCGGGGATTTTTGGTTTTCGCCTCTCCGCTTCCGGCGGTGGCGGTATATTGCTATCTTACAGTGCTTTTTCTGTGATTTTATACGCAAAAAGAAAAAGATAATCTTGCGAGTTACGGCAAAAAACCGTAACTTTGCAGCCGCTAAACGTAAAATAGCCGAATGAAGAATGACAAAATGAAAAATCAGTACCGCGTGAACGAGCAGATTCGCGTCAGGGAAGTAAGAGTTGTTGGAGACGATGGTTCAACCGTAATGCCTACACGCCAGGCTCTCGACATTGCAAGGGACAAGGGTGTGGACTTGGTCGAAATCTCGCCGAACGCCCAGCCTCCAGTTTGTCGCATCATCGACTATAGCAAGTTCCTCTATCAGCAGAAGAAGCGCGCAAAGGAACTGAAGGCGAAGCAGGTTAGGCAGGAGGTCAAGGAAATACGTTTCGGACCTCAGACTGATGACCACGACTACAATTTCAAGCTCAAGCACGCCAAGGAATTCTTGGAAGAAGGCAACAAGGTTCGTGCGTTCGTGTTCTTCCGCGGCCGTTCGATACTTTTCAAGGAGCAGGGCGAGGTCCTCTTGCTTCGTTTCGCCAACGACCTTGAGGAATACGGCAAGGTAGAGCAGATGCCCGCTCTCGAAGGCAAGAAGATGTTTCTCTATCTCTCTCCTAAGAAAGCCGGCGTGGCAAAGAAGAGCCAGCAGAAGATGGACAGGGAGCGTCGCGAGGCTGAGGCCAAGGCCGACGGCGAAAAACCGGAGGCAGAAGAGGCGGCAGCTGAGATGCCGGCAAACGGCGGACTTTTCGCCAACGCCAAGAACGGCGCGGACGCTTTGCAGAAGCTCAAGAAGGACGAGTAAAGAGAAAGCGGCTTGCTGAATGAAGGGGCGGCTTACTGAAAGGAAAAGAAAAGGTGCGTAACGTCTTGGTATATACGTTGCCACCGCTATTAAATAAATAACTAATTAAAACATTAAAAAATGCCAAAAGTAAAGACAAACTCCGGTGCTAAGAAGAGATTTCGTTTCACTGGTACAGGTAAGATTAAGAGACATCACGCTTACCACAGTCACATCCTGACTAAGAAAACAAAGAAGCAGAAGCGT
The DNA here is from genome assembly GCA_963639565.1 of uncultured Prevotella sp. Classification (GTDB taxonomy): domain Bacteria; phylum Bacteroidota; class Bacteroidia; order Bacteroidales; family Bacteroidaceae; genus Prevotella. The sequence continues at coordinate 10,541 of CAVHWJ010000008.1, forward strand.
AATTTGGTACACACTGCCATCGTTGACGGCAGCAACATGAAGCAGGTTCGCGATTTGCTGTGTCTCCGTTAATCCCTATTGTCTAACATTTAAAGTAAGTAGAAAACTATGCCAAGATCAGTAAATCACGTTGCTTCAAGAGCAAAGAGAAAAAGAATTTTAAAGCTTACACGCGGTTATTATGGTGCCCGCAAGAATGTATGGACCGTAGCCAAGAACACTTGGGAGAAGGGTCTTACCTACGCTTACCGTGACCGCCGTAACAAGAAGCGCACTTTCCGCTCACTGTGGATCCAGCGTATCAACGCTGCCGCACGTCTCGAGAACATGAGCTATTCTACATTGATGGGTGCTCTGCACAAGGCTGGCATCGAAATCAACCGTAAGGTTCTCGCTGACCTCGCAGTGAACAACCCCGAGGCTTTCAAGGCTATCGTAGCTAAGGTAAAGTAATCTGTAGAGTAATCCAACTTGATATTGGAGCATTGCCAACGGCAATGCTCCTTTCTTTTTCTTGGGATTTTGGGACGGCTCGGGCAACTCGGACTTCTCAGACGTCTCAGACCTCTCGGAGTTGTCCGAACTGTCTGAGTCGTCCGAGTTGTCCAAAATCAAATGCTTTTCATCGACAGCGAAATCCTGTTCCTCTTCCTGTCAATCTCAATCACCCTTACTTTCACGTGCTGGTGCAGCTTCACCACCTGTGTAGGGTCTGCCACATACCGGTCGGCGAGCTGCGAGATATGCACCAGTCCGTCTTGATGCACGCCGATGTCTACAAACGCGCCGAAGTTGGTTATGTTGGTGACAATCCCCGGCAGTTCCATTCCTTCGCATAGGTCGTCCACTGTCTTCACGTTCTTGTCAAACTCAAATTCCTCTATCTGTGCGCGAGGGTCGCGGCCGGGCTTCTCCAGTTCGCCCATGATGTCGTGCAGGGTGGGGAGACCCACGCTTTCCGTCACGTATTTCTTTATGTCAATGCCCTTGCGCTTTTCTGAGTCTTTGATGAGTTCTTGAACGGTGCATTTGCTGTCCTTTGCCATCTGCTCCACTATCTTGTAGCTCTCCGGATGCACGGCGGTGTTGTCGAGCGGGTTCTTGGCGTCGGGTATGCGCAGGAAGCCGGCGCACTGCTCAAAGGCACTGGGACCGAGGCGCGGCACTTTCTTCAGTTGCGCCCTGCTGGTAAACGCTCCGTTCTCCTTGCGGTATTCCACTATGTTCTTTGCCAATGTCGGGCCAAGTCCGCTTACGTATGTGAGCAGATGCTGACTTGCCGTGTTGAGGTTCACTCCCACGGTGTTCACGCAGCTCTCCACAGTCTGGTCAAGGCATTTCTTTAGTTTCGTCTGGTCCACGTCATGCTGGTACTGTCCCACGCCGATGCTCTTGGGGTCAATCTTTACAAGTTCGGCGAGAGGGTCCATCAGTCTTCTGCCGATAGACACCGCGCCCCTTACGGTAACGTCCTTGTCGGGGAACTCCTCCCTCGCCGTCTTTGAGGCGGAGTATATTGACGCGCCGTCTTCGCTTACCGTGAAATATTTTACCTCGTCGCTGAGATTTAACGACTTGATAAACTCCTCCGTCTCGCGGCTCGCCGTACCGTTGCCTATCGCAATGGCCTCAATCCTGTATTTATCAACCATAGCTTTCACCTGTTGCGCCGCCAATGTGCGTTTGTTCACTGGCGGATGAGGGAATATCGCCTCGTGATGCAGCAGATTACCCTGCGCGTCAAGGCACACCACTTTGCACCCTGTGCGGAAGCCCGGGTCTACGCCCATTACACGCTTCTGTCCCAGCGGTGCGGAAAGCAGCAGCTGACGCAGGTTTTCGGAAAACACGCATATCGCCTCGTCGTCAGCCTTCTCTTTGCTGAGTGCGGCAAACTCGTTCTCTATCGCCGGCTTGATGAGCCGCTTGTAGGAATCCTCCACCGCCTCTTCCACCAGCGTGGAACATCTGCCGTAGCCGCGGACGAA
>CAVHWJ010000008.1:12787-22888 GCA_963639565.1 uncultured Prevotella sp.
GTTTCGGCGATGATGTCCTGCGCGCCCTTTATCGCAGCTGCCGTGTCCTTCACCTTGTCGTTGAGGAAACGCTTGGCGGCGTTCTCCGGGTTGTTTTCCCTTTGCATCATTATGATAGTAGAGAGAGGTTCAAGTCCCATTTCCCTCGCCACCTGTGATTTCGTCCTGCGCTTGGGCTTGAACGGCATATAGATGTCTTCGAGTTCGTTGGCCTCCCAGCAGTCGGCAATCTTCGCCGCCAGTTCGTCGGTCATCTTTCCCTGTTCGGTAATTGTCTTGACAATCGTCTCCTTCCTCTTTGAAATCTCTTTCAGTTTGTCGTAATTGTCGCTTATCGCCGTAATCTGTATCTCGTCGAGGTTGTGCGTCCGCTCCTTGCGGTAGCGACTGATAAACGGGATAGTGCATCCCTCGTCGAGCAGCGCGAGGGTGTTCTCCACGCTCTGCACGCCGATTGACAGCTTGTTGGCGATTATCCCTGCCAAAGTCTTTATGTCCATAGTATATAAATAAAAAAAGAGCCGAACATTCAGGAACATTCGGCTCATTGTATTCAAGTATTCGTTTTCTCTTTATTTCGCGTATGCGATTGAACGTGTCTCGCGGATAACGGTAATCTTCACTTGTCCGGGATAAGTCATCTCGTTCTGAATCTTCGTTGCGATCTCGTTTGACAGAGCCTCCGACTCCTTGTCGTCCATCTTGTCGGCGCCCACGATAACGCGGAGTTCACGGCCGGCCTGAATGGCGTAGGTCTTTGTAACGCCGGGGTAGCTCATTGCGATAGCCTCAAGGTCGTTCAGTCGCTTGATGTAAGCCTCCACGATTTCGCGGCGTGCGCCGGGACGCGCTCCCGAGATAGCGTCGCAAACCTGAACGATAGGGGCGAGCAGCGTGTTCATCTCCATTTCGTCGTGGTGCGCGCCAATAGCGTTGCAGATGTCCGGTTTCTCCTTGTATTTCTCCGCAATCTTCGCACCGTAGAGAGCGTGCGGCAGTTCGCTTTCCTCGTCCGGCACCTTACCGATGTCGTGGAGCAGTCCGGCACGCTTCGCCTTCTTCGGGTTAAGCCCCAGCTCCGACGCCATTACGGCGCACAGGTTCGCTGTCTCCCTTGCGTGCTGCAAAAGGTTCTGTCCGTAGGAAGAGCGGTATTTCATCTTACCCACAATTCTCACGAGCTCCGGGTGCAGACCGTGGATGCCGAGGTCAATGGCAGTGCGCTTACCCGTCTCGATGATCTCCGTGTCAAGCTGCTTCTTCACCTTTGCCACAACCTCCTCGATGCGTGCCGGGTGAATGCGTCCGTCGGCTACAAGCTGGTGCAGCGCCAAGCGGCAAACCTCGCGGCGGATAGGGTCGAAGGCGGAGATAACGATAGCCTCCGGAGTGTCGTCCACCACGATTTCCACGCCCGTGGCGGCTTCCAGTGCCCTGATGTTGCGTCCCTCACGTCCGATGATGCGTCCCTTCACCTCGTCGTTGTCGATATGGAACACGCTGACGGAGTTCTCGATAGCTGTTTCAGTAGCCACGCGCTGTATAGTCTGGATAACGATTTTCTTCGCCTGAGAGTTGGCGTTTAGCTTTGCCTCGTCCATTATCTCGTTGATATAGCTTGCGGCGGCGGTGCGCGCCTCGTCCTTCATGCTCTCCACAAGGCGGTTCTTGGCCTCCTCCGCGCTCAGTCCGGAGAGTTCCTCCAGTTTGTCGCGCTCCTGAAGCTGCATCTTGTCGAGTTCCTCCGACTTGATTTGCAGGAGTTTCTTCTCGTTGTCGATGCGCTGCTGCTGTTGTTCCACTTCCTGCTTGCGCCTTCCCATTTCCTCCTGACGCTGGTTCAGGCTGATTTCCCTCTGCTTGAGCTTGTTCTCGCTCTGCTGGATTTTCTGGTTGCGGCTGTGGATTTCCTTTTCCAGTTCAGCTTTCTTGTTGAGGAATTTCTCCTTAACTTCGAGCATCTTCTTCTCTTTCAACACTTCCGCGTCTTTCTGCGCGGTCTCCATGAATTCCTTGTATTTCCCGTTTATCACATAACGGAAAACGAAATATCCGCATAGTCCTCCCAATATGAGCGCGACGACTATCGCGATTACTGTTACTATCATTTGTTATACTTATTAATATTGGTTATAATTCTCTCTTCATCTAAAAACGCGCGTTTGCCTCCGGCCATAAGTGGATTTGCTGGAACAATAGGGGAGAAGACTTATTCCTTCAGGGCTTCTTCTATTTCAGTGGTAATCTTAGAGAGAATATCATTAACAGGCTTGGTGTCGTTTCTCGACTTTTCAATCTCATAGTTATAGGCGATGTCGATGAGCGCCATATAGAGAATCTCCTTGTCGCTCTTCTTGCCCTTGAAAACTTCTGAGTATGCGTTTATGGCATCATTGATATCCTTTGCAGCCTCACGGTACGTGTATTCTTCCTCCCTGTCGATAACGACGGGCATGTCAGTATCGTAGATGTGCAACCTTATGTTCAATTTGTCGTTTTCCCCTGCCATCACTCCGGTTATTTTCCACTTAACAGTGTGATACACTTATTGACGTCGCGAATCATCGCCGCAATTTTCTTCTTTGAGGCTTCGATGTCGCCATCACAGATTTCAACCATCCGTGCCGTCTTCAAACTTTTGTAATCGTTCTGCGACTGTTCGAGCTGCATTTTCAGCGACTTTATCTCGTTGTCCCTCTCGTCCACCATGGCATACAGTTCCTCGTTCTCCTTTTTCATTTCATTGTAATGGAGAATCATCTGCCTCACCCGGGTGGTGAACAACGTCAAAATCTTGTCGTTCTCAGTCATCAGAATTAATTTTGCCTACAAATTTAGCGTTTATCTTCCAATCCGCCAAATCTTGCCGCTCTAAAAGGTTTGTCAGTCCTCGTTTTTCGGTGCTTTTTCCTTCTTGGCGAGCATCACCACTTGATAAACGAAGTCGGTGGTCCACTTTTTGCTGAACCCGAGCTTCTTGTCATACTGCCTCACCGCCACCACGGATTTCATCACGCTCGCGTCCGTGTAGTCGTTCTTCGTGAAGATGTCGGCGACGGTCTTCTCCGTCATGGTGTAGATGGCTTTCTTGAATATCGACGGCAGACGCAGCTTGAATTTCATCAGGTTGCCCGTAAGCATCATCAGGTTCTGCGTGAAATTCTGGAACTGGAGCAGATACACCTGTATGTCCTGCATCTTCTGGCAGTTTTTCCTTATGCTCTGGTCTATTTCCTTGAAGAACGAATCCTCCGTGCCGTAAAGCTCTTTGAGCATCTTCTTGCACCTTGCCTTTTCGCCCACGCCGAGCCTGTTGTTTGTCGTCGGCACGTGTAGCGAAGCCTTGAACTGCCTAAGGTCGGGCAGAGCCGCAAGGTTCGTTATACCAACCTTTTCCGCAATGGCTGCCTGAAAATACACGCGTATCAGTGTCATGTAGTCCTGCATACCGCCAATCTTAGTTTCGCTGTCTTCTTTATGTCCGAAAATCTTATTGAGAAATCCCATTTTCTTTTCTTGTTTTATTTTGTCATTAGCTTTTTCTTCATGCAAAAGTAGTCCATTTATATTAAAATTCAAAATAAAAATCCAATTATGTAAAATTTATTGTTACCTTTGCAATCCAATACGTTGGATTGATTACTTTCGAGTTTTAGTAGATAAACAAAATTGTATATTTATAAATACACAGGAAAATGAAAGGCATTGTTCTTGCAGGCGGTTCCGGAACCCGCCTGTATCCTATCACCAAGGGCGTGAGCAAGCAGCTCATCCCGATTTTCGACAAACCAATGATTTACTATCCCATATCGGTCCTGATGCTGGCCGGCATAAGGGACATTCTCATTATCTCCACGCCCTACGACCTGCCGGCGTTCAAGCGTCTGCTCGGCGACGGCTCTGATTTCGGCGTGAATTTCGAGTTTGCCGAACAGCCCTCGCCCGACGGTCTGGCACAGGCGTTTATAATAGGTGAGAAATTCATCGGCACGGATGACGTTTGCCTTGTATTGGGCGACAATATCTTCTACGGCTCCGGATTTACCGGGATGTTGGGGGAGAGCGTGAAGGCTGCCACTGAAGACCGCAAGGCCACCGTCTTCGGCTACTACGTGAACGACCCCGAGCGTTACGGAGTGGCGGAGTTCGACGCCGACGGCAACTGCCTGAGCATCGAGGAGAAGCCTGAGCACCCGAAGAGCAATTACGCCGTTGTCGGACTGTATTTCTACCCCAACGACGTGGTGGAGGTGGTGAAGGGCATTAAGCCCAGCGCGAGGGGCGAACTGGAAATCACGAGCGTGAACCAGGAGTATCTCCGCCGCGGCGACCTGAAGGTGCAGACCCTCCAGCGAGGTTTCGCATGGCTCGACACCGGCACGCACGACAGCCTGTCGGAAGCGAGCACATTCATTGAGGTTATCGAGAAGCGTCAGGGGCAGAAAGTGGCTTGCCTGGAGGAAATCGCCTACAAGCGCGGTTGGATAACCGACGAAAAACTGAAAGAGGTGGCGCAGCCCATGATGAAGAACAACTACGGAAAGTATTTAATGACTTTGGTCGAAAACAAATAATTGCATAGGAAAATGGCTGACATAGAGCTGAAAAAAAACTACGGCGTGGAAGAGGACAACGAGCAGTCTTCGTTTAATTTCCAAAAGCTGTATTCCATTTTCATCCTCAACTGGAAATGGTTTGTGTTGTCTATAATAATATGTGTGGGAGCTTCCTACCTGTATCTGCGTACCGTCACCCCGATATACACGGCCTCGGCGAAGCTGCTCGTCAAGGACGGCGGAAAGCGCGGGCGCAGCAGCGACATGATGAGCAACATGTCGGATTTCGGTATGATTACCAACAGCTACGGCATAGAGAACGAGATGGAAATCCTGAAGACGCGCACGCTGGCCGCACAGGTGGTGAGGGATTTGAAACTCTACACGTCTTACGTAAAGAAAGGTAAGATGAGAGACCACATCCTTTACAAGACGCAGCCCGTGAACGTGGACATCGACCCGGCGCACCTTGAGAAACTCAACGTGCCGATGAACCTCACGATAACAAAGGAGGACGGCAAGTTCGTTGTTACGGGCCAGTGCTATGTATGGGTTGATGAACTCACGGTTTACGGTCCCTACGAAATCAACAAGACATTCAACAACCTCCCCACAACAATCAAGACAAAGGCCGGAACGCTCTATCTGACACAGAACCCCAAGTCGGTTCTCAACGAGGGCGACGTAATAAAGGTGAGCATAGCGTCCCCCATGCTTATGGCAGGAAAGTATGCCGGAAGCCTTGCTTTGGATCAGGCGAACAAGGGTTCTTCCACGATTACCTTGACACTTAGCGACGAGAACGTTCAGCGTAGCCTCGACTATCTCCGTCAGCTTGCCGTGTGCTACAACCGCCAGGCCAACGAGGACAAGAACGAGGTGGCTGTGCGCACCGAGGAGTTCATCAACGACCGTCTGCAGAAAATCAACACCGAGCTGAGTTCCACCGAGGGAAGTCTGGAGAGCTACAAGAGGAGCAACCGCATCGTGGGTCTCAAGCTTGACGCCAAGAACAGTGCCTCAAACCTTTCCACCTACGAGCAGAAACTCGCCGACTCTGAGACGCAGATTACCCTTATCAACAGTCTCATCCAGTTTGCCGACCGCCCCGCCAACAAATATCAGGTGCTCCCGGCAAACGTTGGCTTGGGCGACGGTGCGTCGGCATCGCTCATAACAGAATACAACAAGATAGCCCTGGAGCGCAACCGCCTGTTGCGCACGGCGTCGGAGACCAGTCCCGTTGTGGTTGAACTCACCTCGCAGCTCGACGACCTCATGGCGAGCATACAGTCGTCCTTGCAGCAGGCCAAGCGCAACATCGAAATCCAGCGCAACGCCATGGCGGCGCAGTACGGCCACTACGACAACGAGGTTTCGCGCACCCCTGAGCAGGAGCGCATCCTCACCCAGATCGGCCGTCAGCAGGAGGTCAAGTCGGGTCTTTACCTGATGCTCCTGCAGAAGCGCGAGGAGAACTCCATCTCCCTTGCCGCCACCGCCGACAAGGCGAAGCTCATCGAGCTGCCGCAGTTCATGGGTCAGATAAGCCCCAAGTCAAACATGATTCTCATGGTGGGCTTGGTTCTCGGCATCGCCCTGCCGTCGCTCGTGCTGTTCCTCATCCAGTTCCTGCGTTACAGGATTGAGGGTCACGACGACGTTGAAGCCCTCACCTCGCTGCCTATCCTCGCCGACGTTGCCATTGCCAGCGACGCTGTGAAGACGCGCGCCGACATCGTGGTGCATGAGAACCAGAACAACCAGATGGAGGAGATATTCCGACAGATGCGAACCAACCTCCAGTTCATCCTCGAACCGGGCGAGAAGGTGATAATGTTCACCTCGTCCACCTCGGGAGAGGGAAAGACGTTCACCGCCGCCAACCTCGCCATCAGCTTCGCGCTGCTCGGCAAGAAGGTGATACTCATCGGTCTCGACATCCGCAAGCCGCGTCTTGCCGAACTGTTCCAGATTGACAACCACCACAACGGCATAACGCGCCTCCTGGTGAAGGACGAACCCACATGGGACGAGATACAGAAGGAGATACTCCCCTCGGAAATCAACAACAACCTCGACGTGCTCATGGCAGGGCCAATCCCGCCGAACCCGGGCGAAATCGTTTCGCGCCCGTCGCTGAAGATTGTGATGGACGAGCTGAAGAAGCACTACGACTACATCCTCGTGGACACCGCGCCCGTGGGACTTGTCACAGACACCCTCGAAGTGGGCAAGGTGTGCGACGCCACCATCTATATGTGCCGCGCCGACTACACGCCGAAGGCGAACTTCACGATGATCAACCAGTTCAACGCCGAGAAGAAACTCCCCAAGATGTCAATGGTGCTCAACGGCATCGACATGTCGAAGAAGAAATACGGCTACTACTACGGTGTGGGCAAGTACGGCAGATACAAGAACTACGGTTACTACTCCCGTTACGGCAACTACACCAAATACGGCAGCTACACCTCTTACGGCAGCTACGGCAACAACAAGTACGGCAACGAGAACGACAACTCCCTGAAGATATAGGCGTATGACGATAGCAGTAGATTTCGACGGAACGATAGTGGAGCACCGCTATCCCGAGATAGGCGAGGAGATACCCTTTGCCACCGAAACGCTGAAAGCCCTCATCGCCGACCGCCATCAGCTGATACTCTGGTCGGTCAGGGAGGGCAAGCTCCTCGACGAGGCGGTGGAATGGTGCCGCGAGAGGGGAGTGGAGTTCTACGCCGTGAACAAGGATTTCCCCGAGGAGAGGGGCACCGCCAACAACCAGCATTTCAGCCGGAAGATAAAGGCGGATATGTTCATCGACGACCGCAACGTGGGCGGCATACCCGAATGGGGCATGATATACCAAATGGTAAAGACCGGCAAGAGCTACCGGCAGCTGCTCAAGGAGAGCATCCTCGCCGGCGTGCATCAGGAGCCGCCCAAGAAGAAACACTGGTGGTCAATAGGATAAACCGGAAAACGTATTCAGCCTGTCTTCCCGAACAGAATGGGGAGACAGGTTTTTAACTTTCATATAAGATGAAAATACAAAGAAACACATTAAACGAAATATTCAGGTTCGGCATCACCGGCGGTCTTGCCACCGTGGTGCAGATAGTGATATACTGGGTCCTTGTGAACTTCGAATACACGGGGCGCAACGTGGCGATGCCCGTGAGTTACATCATCAGCTTCTGCTTCAACTACGTGATGTCGGCGCGCTTCACCTTCCGCAAGAAAGCCTCAAAGCGCAACGGCGTGGGCTTCGCCTTGGCGCACACCTTCAACTTCTTCCTGCAATGGGGACTCGTTAATTTCTTCACCTGGACGGGAGTTGCCGAGCAGTGGGCTATCGTGCCAAGCCTCTGCATCACGATACCTGTGAACTTCATGCTTGTGAGGTTCGCCTTCAAACTGTGATGGCTTTTGTCTTGCACAATAATGGATAAATGCTTAACTTCGCATTGTAAAACAGAAAACAAACAGAAAGCAATATGTGTGGAATAGTAGGTTATATAGGATATAGGGACGCGTTCCCGATATTGATGAAGGGTCTTCACCGTCTGGAATACCGCGGTTACGATTCCGCCGGCGTGGCTCTCATGGGCAGCGACGGCAGCATGAACGTGTATAAGGAGAAGGGCAAGGTGAGCAACCTTGAAGAACTCGCCGCCGCCAAGGACACCTCGGGGCATATCGGCATCGCCCACACCCGTTGGGCGACCCACGGCGAACCCTCACGCGTGAACGCCCACCCGCACCTGTCGCAGAACGGACGGCTCGCGCTCGTTCACAACGGCATCATTGAGAACTACGCCAGCATCAAGTCGTTGCTCGAGGGCAAGGGCTACACCTTCAAGAGCACCACCGACACTGAGGTGCTCGTGCAGCTGGTACAGTTCATGCAGGACGAATACCACAAAGACCTCGAAGGCGCGGTGGTGCTTGCCTTGCAGCGAGTGACCGGTGCCTACGCCATTGCCGTAATCGACAGGGATTTCCCCGACAAGATTGTGGTGGCTCGCAAGTCAAGTCCGCTTGTAATCGGCGTGGGGGAAGACAACAAGGAATTCTTCTTCGCCTCCGACGCACTGCCCATAATAGAATACACCAACCAGATGATATACCTCAACGACGGCGAGGTGGCACTGCTCAAAGTGGGGCAGAAGGTGGAGATACACGACCTCGACAACGCTGACGTGGACCCCAAGATAAAAGAGGTGGACATGAACCTCGACACCCTGGAGAAGGGCGGCTACGAGCATTTCATGCTAAAGGAAATCTACGACCAGCCGCGGTGCATCGCCGACTGTATGCGCGGCCGCCTGTTGGCGGACGAGAAGAAAATCGTGCTCAGTGCCGTTAATATGCACAAAGACCGTCTTCTGCGTGCCAAACGCTTCATTATCGTGGCTTGCGGCACTTCGTGGCACGCCGGACTGATAGGGCGACAGATGATAGAGGAGTGGTGCGGCATACCGGTTGAGGTGGAATACGCCTCGGAGTTCAGATACCGCAAGCCGGTGATACAGAGCGGCGACGTGGTGATTGCCATTTCGCAGAGCGGCGAGACGGCGGACACTCTCGCCGCCTTTGAACTCGCCAAGCAGAAGGGCGCGCTGTGCTTCGGCATCGTAAATGCCGTGGGTTCGAGCATCGCGAGGGCTTCCGACACGGGCATCTACACCCACGTGGGACCCGAAATCGGCGTGGCGTCCACAAAAGCCTTCACGGGACAGGTCACCGTGCTCACTCTTTTCGCCCTCGCCCTCGGTCACGAACTGGGTTGCATACCCCAGACGGAGTATGAGGAATACGTGGCGGAACTCTCGCTCATCCCCGAAAAGATGAAGAAGGTGCTGGAGCAGGACGCCGCCGTGAAAGACATCGCGCGCACGCTGACCTACGCCACCAACTCCCTCTATATGGGGCGCGGCTTCAATTATCCCGTAGCCCTTGAGGGTGCGCTGAAACTGAAGGAAATCAGCTATATCCATGCCGAGGGCTATCCGGCGGCGGAGATGAAACACGGGCCTATCGCCCTTGTGGACGAGAATATGCCGGTGATATTCGTTGCCACCCACCACCAGCTGTACAAGAAGATACTCAGCAACATCCAGGAGGTGAAGGCGCGCAACGGCAGGATAATGGCGGTTGTCACCGAGGGCGACGAGGCGGTGAAAGCCGTTAGCGAGGCCACGATAGAGATACCGGCAACGCTGCCGGCGGTGGCTCCCCTGCTGTCGGTAATCCCCATGCAGCTGCTCGCCTATCACGTGGCGGTGTTCAAGGGACTCAACGTGGACCAGCCGAGAAACCTCGCCAAGTCGGTAACTGTTGAATAACATTTTGATTGACAGATGAGAAAAGAAGATTTAAGGATAGTTTTTATGGGAACCCCGGAGTTTGCGGTGGAGACATTGCAGACTCTCGTTGAGGGCGGATATAACGTGGTGGCTGTCGTGACCCAGCCCGACAAGCCCGTGGGGCGGCATCAGGACACGCTCCAGCCGTCGGCGGTGAAGCAGTATGCCGTGGC
>CAVHWJ010000009.1:0-7772 GCA_963639565.1 uncultured Prevotella sp.
CCCAATGCCGCGTTTACAAGAGCAGGGCGAAGGACGCTCCGCACGACAGGGTGTTCATCCATTCCTTGCTCGCCTTGTTGTGGGAGGGCAGAAGGTTGTAGTCGATGAAGAACCTGATGCCGTAGTCGTTGTTAGCCCTGAAAGTGCAGGAGAGGCCGCTTCCGAAACATACGCCGTTTCTCGCGCCGACGGTGAAGCCCGTGAGTTCAAGGCTCGGGTAATGCACAAAACCGCAGAGCAGTTTGCTGCCGACAGCCCACCGTGGCGACAGCGGACAGGAGAAATATCCGCCGCCGCATACGGAAACCGCGTCGAAGGTGTTGTCCTCGGCCTTGTCGCCGTTCACTATCAGCGCAGTGTTGGAAACCGTGAACCGTCCGCCGATGCCGACGTAGGGATTGAAGAAATACGCGCCCTCCAGTCCGGTGGAAGAACCCGACGAGGTGCGGAACGTGTTGTCCTCGTCGATGTCGTATTCGCTGAGAGGCACGTTGAGGCCAACGTAAAGGCTCGCGAACGACGGCTTGTCCGTTTTTCCCAGCCGGAACTCCGCCGCGGAAGAATGTTTCACGCCCTTGTCCTTGAATATAAGGTCGCCGAGCCAATAGCCCATTTCGGTGGTGATGATGCCAATACCAGCTCCCGTCAGCACGTCGCTCAGCCAATGCTTGTTGTTCGCCACGCGCATCAGTCCCGTCGCCGTTGCCGTGGTATATGCCCCCACGCTTATCCACGGGCTTAGGTGTCCGTATTCCTTGGAGAGCATCGTGGCGGTCATGAAAGCCGTCGCCGTGTGGCCAGAGGGGAAGGAGTGGTTGTCGGAACCGTCCGGGCGTGTCACGTTGGTTGTCAGCTTCAGCGTGTTCACCACGCCGGCCATGAGCATTGCCGCAAACGTGTCTGACACAATCATCCTGCCCCATGAACTGCGGCTTTCCACTCCCGCCGCTTTCAGTCCGACCAAAACGGCAGCTGGTACAAGCTGAATGTAATCGTCGGTATGGTTGCGGAACTCCGGCATATAATCGTTGCGTAGGCTGCGGAAATGGTCGTCCTCGCCCTTTACGATAAGTCCGGCGGCGACCAGCGGCACGCCGATATAAGTCATTTGATACACCTTCGACGAGGAGAACCTGTCATGTTTCACTCCGTTGGTATATGCTTGTGGCATAGGCGTGCCGGATATGCTGTCTGTCACGCCGTCGGCAGACGCATTGGCGCAGACAAGGAAAACGCCGGATATTATAGCGGTACGGAATTTCATCTTGTTTTCATTCTTTTGTAGATTCACTCGCAAAAACGTGAAAACAAAGGGCGTATTGTGATTGGCGTGTTACGATACTGTTACATTTTTCCTTTGTTTCTGTTGATAAAACGTTATAAGCCGCATCAAGGATGTGGTACAAATCCTCCGTCGGCATCGTGCAAGCGTCGGGGATATGATTGACGCGGTAACACTCCCTGCTGTTGTCAAGGTAGAAACCCGGGTTGCCGTCTTTGTCCGCGAGGGTGTGTCCGTTTTGGTTGGCGATGATGTCTGTTCCGTGCAACCTTCTGAATGTCTCAAAGAGTTCTTTCGCCTTTTCTGCCTTCCCTATGAAATCTATGTCAAGCGATTTGTACGGGTGAAAGGTTAGTTTCAAGCGGACGTTTTCGGGCAATGCCCCTTCCTTTGAATACAACACGATTTTGTAGCCGGAGAAATTCCCGTAATCCTTGTAAGTTTCCAACTGCCTTTCATCGGCATACTTGAAACCAAACGTACCCTTGTATTTCTCAACCGCGGCGGGTATAACCTTATGCCGTTCGGTGGTAATCGTGATGCAGTTTACCGTACCTTTATACAGAACTCCAGTTCCGTCGGCGTTCACCCATAAGCCAATCGGACAGATGTCCTTGTCATACGCCCACCTCAACACCCGCATCTCTTTTTCGCTGTGCAGACGGCGGTACAACGTGCGCAAGTTTGCCTTTGCCTCGTCAGTCCAATATCTGTCAGTGCGCAGAATTATGTCGTGCTCTTCTTCCGCCACATTTTTGAGGAGGGAGATCCTTTCCGCGGAAGTTTTACAGTCAAGGAGTTGGCAGAACAACCGCTTCACTTCGGGCTGCGTGTTCCATATTGTCAGAGTGCGCAGATGACGGTCTGCCCCGCGGTTGGTGATGTTGATGTTGGTCATGTTCTTTTTCATGCCCGTCCAGTCATAATCACGGCACAGCACGGCACGGATTAACAGGTAGTTCTTGGCGAGTTCAGCGGTTACGCCGCTCTTGCCGAACACGTGTTTCACGTTTTCCGTTCTCTTCCGGTAAGCGTCAATATCCATGCCTTCTTCATAATAGAACGTCACGAAGCCCTGCATGAAACCGTCAGTCTCGGCTTGGCGGAAAGCGTTTTCCCAATCCCTGTTTTGCAGTATCAGCCGTGCTTTTGTCGCCTCGTTGTCGAGATAGCGGTTGCCACGGCGACTGTCGTTGAAACCGGCAATAGCCTTGTATGGATGCTCCCATGCCTTGAAGCCGCTATCGCCGTCAGGCTGATAGTTGAGAGCCTCGTTGAGCAGTCGGGTCAATGTGATTTGCGGCATCAGTTGGTTGATGTCCGTATTCTGAACCATAGAGTGGGCGAAGCGCATCCAGACCGAGAAACATTCCTCGTCAAAATATTCCACGGTGTTGATGCGGTCGATGTATTCAAACATAACCGACAGGAGAATCATCTGTCTGCGTCCCACTTTCTCGTCGCTGCTCCACGGCTGCCAGTCGCGCGCCGTTTCCCAAGGGGCGGTGAGCGAACTGAGGATAACCTTGCCTGTCCGTTCGTCGCAAAGAAAGTTGAGCAAGTGCTCCAGTTGCCGTATCAGGTCGATGCCTTTCTCCTTTCCTTTGGCGATGATTTCGGCGTATCTGTCAAAACCGAAATGCCGTTCCACCTCCGTGTTGTTTGAGAAGAAATCGAACAAGGGGTCGTCGGCGAGACGTGCCGCTTTTGACTTATCCGCCAACAGAATACACTTGTTGGCAAAGAACCGCTGTATGAACCGGAAAAACCTCCGGTCGCACTCCCTGCTGCCCGAATCGTCGCCGCTTTCCGGCTTCTTCCAAAACAGGTTCGTCCATCTGCCGTCTATGAGCGACGAGAAGTTGAGCCAGTATGGAACTTCGCGTTCCGCCACGCTCAGTGTCATAGACACCTGGTCGGCATATTCTTCTTTCATGTACCCTACCAAGTCCGCCTTGAAATTCTCAAAGGGCGTGAGCTGCAATCCCCGGGCGTTCATCTTTACGAACAGTTCCTCGCTCAGTCCGAAGCCGTTGAGTTCCAGCACATAGAATTTCAGTTTCTGGAGTTCATTGTATGTAGGCTTCACCACCGCATCACTGTATTTCTCACTTATGGAATCAAGCATACGGAGCATGGAGTCAATCGTCGTGTCCTTGTCGTAATTCTTGCTGTACCAAGCCGCTTTCCTTATGCTCCGACTCGGTTTCTCTTCCGTGTTTATTTTGGCGGAGAACAGCTTTTGCTGGAAACTTGTAGACGATGTTCTTGTCTGATACTCAAACCTTTTGAGGTATTCGGGCATACCAGTTTCTTCCGCCTCAAGGCGTTCCACAGCCGCCACATACCAATGCAGGAGAAACAGCGTGGTCAGTCGCTGCTGACCGTCGAGGAGTTCAAACGAACCGTCCTCTCCGTCGTCTGCAAAAGTGCCGTAGAGGAAATTGAGTT
Organism: uncultured Prevotella sp.; assembly: GCA_963639565.1. GTDB lineage: Bacteria > Bacteroidota > Bacteroidia > Bacteroidales > Bacteroidaceae > Prevotella. The sequence goes on from CAVHWJ010000009.1 coordinate 3,734, forward strand.
CCAGTTTTTCGGCTTTTTCGTATGCCAACGCCGCGAAGATGTCCTGCAAGAACTTGTCGCGGACGCTTTTCTGGCTCTTACGTCCCTGCGCATAAGGACGCTGTATCATTGGGATGAGTATGCGCCCCACCTTGCGGCGAACCGCCTCGCCGTCTTGTTCCACCACGATACCTTCGGTCATCAGTTCGTGGAATGTATATAGTTTGCTTGTCGCGTTCATGTCGTTTTTATTTTTGTCCTGTGGGTAAGAAGCGTTGCAGTTGCGAGAATATGAAGTCGTGGTATTTCTCTTTGTCTTCCTTAGTCCACCGTGTCCTTGACTCCGTAACGTTGTCGTCGTCAAAGAATTTCATGAATACGTATTGCGTGCAGGGCAACACATAGCGTCCGTTCTTTGCCTTGTCGATGATGTATTTGCGTTTCTTTCGGAACAGGGCGTTGCCGTACTCACGGTTGGTGGCGGAGTCGAGAAGCGTCAGGTTGCCGATGAAATTCTTGTTCTCCTCTTCTTCGCCCTCCCTGCTTTGGATGATTTGCACCAAGTCCGCCCATTCGCCATCGTCCATTTTCTTCCTAATGGCGTCCGTCACAACTATTTTGCAGTCTTTGATGTTTCCTTCCACCCAACTCTTCTGCGCCTCTTTGTCTTTGAGTTCATTGGTCGTTGCGGAGTCGATGTGCTCTATGTCCCAATTCTGGCTTCTGTAAAGGTCGTATGGGAATTTGAACACACTGGCGTCGCCCTTATAATCCTCGTCTTTCTCCCTGATTTCCCTCAGTTGCCGTGAAAGCATATCCACGTTGAGCAGCAGCAGTATCTTGCGGAGGTTGGGGCGGTCGGGGTATTCCGTCGTGATGCGTGCCTTGTCCTCCTGCATTTCCACGCAGTTGCGTGGCAGAATATTGCGGATGTCGTTTTCAAGCATCTTGAGGAAATCGTCCACGGTACTTTCTGTGTTTGTTTTCCTGTTGTCCTCATACTGCCTGTATATCTCCGCCAACGGCATACCGCTTTGGATTAGATAGCCCACATAATTGTATATCTCGGGAGTGTCATACCAGTCTTGCAGGGTGTTGAAAGTGTCGGTCAGGTCAGTCCAAAGTCCTGTCACCTTATTCTGCAAATCCGCTCCTGCCAGACCGTCAAGCGTGTTGTAGTAAAACCTGAAAATGTCGCCCGGCTCGATGTCGCTTTCGTTCTTGCCTTGCGCTTTCATGTATGTCAGTCGGAGCACTTCGCCCATGCGGTCTTCCTCGTCTATTCCCTTGTTTGAGACGAAGCACCAAAAATCATCGTGTTGCAACGTATTCTCCATTTGCTCCCACTGTAATGAGACTTTCGCCTGTTCCAATATCTTGTCTCCGGCGGCAAAGTTCTTCTTTTGCAGGAAGAGAGCCTTTATGAGTTCCGTGTCAGTAAGCGGAATCTTGCCGTTGTTTATTCTCGTGAATTCCTGTATGGGGTCGATGTCTTCGTCGTTGCTGAGTTGATACCATATTACCTTAGTAGGCCCGGCTTCGCTGGTGTTGGCAATCTGGTCTATCAGACTGTTTCTCATCTTTCGTTTGCTTTCTCCCTCGTCGCCGTTGTAGCGTCTGTTCACTTCCATGCCCTTTCCCTCAAACCATTCGTCTATATATCTGAGGGCATTGCAGATATGCGTTGAGTCTATGTCGCGAGGTTCAACTGTCTTACATTCAGCCAAAGCGTTTAGCGCATCGCAGGTGGAGGGGCGGGATTCGTACACCATTCGGTAAAGCTGCGCCCCGTGATAGTCCTCCCTGAACTCGTCTGCATCGCCGTGATATTCCTTGCTGATGAGATACGACAGGAGAATGAAGATTGAGGTGAGCCGCTGCTGCCCATCGACAAGTTCCCAAAGCCTGATTTCCTCATTGCCGGCATTTTTTCCGAGGGCAATGGCGCGCACGTCCTCATCAAGAATCTCCCTCACTATGATTGGTTGCAGACAGTAAAAGTTGCCGATGCCGTCCGGCTTGCCACGGTCGTATTGCTTGCGGAAGGAATACAGGTCGCTGAGCAAATCCTTAACTTGTTTCCTGCTCCACCTGTACCCGCGCTGATAGCAAGGTACATAAAAGCAGTTCATGCCGTTTAGCAGACTGCCGATTGTCTTTATGTCCACTATATTGTTTGCCATACGTCCTTGTTTGATAAATGATTATTGCATGACAAAAGTACAAATAATATCTGAACATCCGCAGTTTCTTGCCAGTCTTTTCGTTGGTGTGATTTGTCAAAGGATGCCTCTCTTGAATAGTTACTGCGTGCTGACAGATGAAGAAAAGTAACTAATTCCAGGAAATGGAAGCGTCGCTTAGAAATAAAAGTAGTATATTTGTGGGTGAAAATCAAAAAAGGCAGAGATATGGCGACAGGAACTGACGGCAGGAGATTGCCCGTGGGAGTGCAGTCTTTTGAAAAGATAAGGAAAGGGAAATACCTGTATGTTGACAAGACCGACTTGGTGTGGGAACTTGTCAGCAGCGGCAATACGTACAATTACCTTAGCCGTCCGCGCCGTTTCGGCAAGTCTCTTCTTGTGGACACCCTTCAGGCATATTTTGAGGGGAACAGGGAACTCTTCGAGGGGCTGAAGATTATGGAACTGGAAAAGGACTGGACGAAACGTCCCGTTATCCGTCTTGACATGAGCCGCGGCGGCGCAACCGCAGCGGAACTCAGGGCTTATCTGGAACGCGCCTTTGAAGAGGAAGAACAACGGTATGGCATCACTCACCGGCCTTCGGATTCCCTCAGTAACCGTTTCGACGCAATTATCCGCACGGCATACGAACAGAGCGGTCAGCAAGTGGCAATCCTCATTGACGAGTATGATTCCCCCTTGCTACATTCGTGGAAGACAGCGGAACACACCCCCTGCACGGAGATTTACCGGAGCGTGTTCGCCATACTGAAAGCCGACGACCAATATGAAAGGTTCGTCTTTATTACGGGAATAACAAAGTTCACGCAAGTTTCCCTCTTCTCGGTGCTCAACAATCTCTGTAACATCAGTTTTGAGCCGGCATACGCCGCCATTTGCGGCATAACCAAAGAGGAAGCCATGACTTGCTTCAAGCCGGAAATTGAACGGCTGGCGGAAGTGGAGGGATGGACGTTCGGCGAGGCGGCGGAACAGCTGAAAGCCTATTACGACGGCTATCATTTCAGCCGCCGCAACATGGTGGATGTCTTCAACCCTTTCAGTTTGGTAAACGCCTTGGCGGACTCTGACCTGAAGAATTATTGGGCTTCTTCGGGGGCTAATTCCCTGTTGCCAAAGTTCGTGGACGACATGGAAATCAAACTGGGCAAATTCGACCCATGCAACCTTATCCGCCAGACCATCGAAACGTCGGACGTGACTGGCGGAGGCGCGGAGTTGTTTCTCTATCAGTCGGGCTATCTCACCATTAAGGACTACAAAATGGGAGTGTATATCCTTGGATTTCCGAACTATGAGGTGCGGCAGGCTCTGTATGACACTGTGCTCCCGGCTCTCACACTGAGGAAAGTCAGCGACGTGCAGTCGGTTCAGTCCGACTTGCTGTTGGCGTTGCAGTTAGGCAAGCTCTCTGACGCGAAGAAAGCACTCAAAGCCCTTGTCGCCGATGTGCCATACAGCAACAAGAAACTGTCGTCGATGGATATGGAGGAACGTTACCGACTTATTATGAGTACCATATTCAATGCGATAGGCTGTCGGGTGGAGGTAGAGAAGATGATTTCTACCGGAAGGATAGACATTATTGTGGAAGTGACGAATTACGTGTATGTAATTGAACTGAAACTTTCGAACAACGGCGGTCTTGCCGCGGCTGAGAAACAGATACGGGAGAACCGGTACGCAGAGCCTTTCAAGGCGGACAAGCGGAAAGTCGTAGCCCTCGCCGTTGAACTCGATTCAGACGGAAAGGGGCTGATAGACTGGAAAGAAGTATAGCAGGGACTTTTCGTATCATTTACCTTCCTCTCCAGACTCACGATTTGGACAGAACCCTTTGAACGGACACT
>CAVHWJ010000009.1:8002-17755 GCA_963639565.1 uncultured Prevotella sp.
GTCTTGCGGCCCACGCCCGGGAGAGAGGTAAGCTTGTCCATGTCGTCGGGAACTTCACCGTTGAATTTCTCCACAAGCGTCTTCGCCATGCCCACAAGGTGTGCGGCCTTTGAGTTGGGGTAGGAGATACTGCGCAGATAGGGCAGCACGTCGCTTACGGTGGCGGCGGCCGTGGAACGCGCGTCGGGGTAACGGCGGAACAGTTCCGGCGTGGTAAGGTTCACGCGCTTGTCGGTGCATTGCGCACTGAGCATGGTGGCGACAAGCAGCTGGTAGGGCGTGCTGAAATGCAGTTCCGGTTTTGGGTGCGGCGATTTCTCCTTGAAATATTCTATTATGGCGGTGTACCGTTCGCTTCGTTTCATAAGGCAGTGGCGTTAAAACGACCGCCCGTCATACCCAAAGAACTGTTGCTTTGCGGTATGACGGGCGACGTGTTGTTGATGTAGATATTATAATAAGGTGGTGATTACTCAGCCTTGTCGGCAGCCTCGGCGGTTTCAGCGTCCTTGGCCTCCTCCTCGCTTACGAAATCAGTCACTCCGTTCTTCACGAGGATGTCGTACCACTGGAGCAGCTTCTTGATGTCGCTGTCGTGAACGCGGTCACGGTCGTAGTCGGGCAACACGGCCGCGAAATATTCGTGCAGCTCGTCCTTTGAGCACTTGCGCCAGTTCAGCGAGCACACCTTGCCGTCCTCTTTCTTGAGCACAGCGTCGAGGATGTTCATCAACGGCACGTCCTCGGCGTTGGTGTACATGGCGATGTCGGCCAGACTCGTCACCCTGTCGGACGCGAACACCGGCACGCGGCGGTGAGTCTCGTCGATAGCCTCCACGATAAGGTTCATCTTTGCCCTTGAAACGAGTTTATAAAGTCCCGGTTTTCCGGAAACGGATAAAATAGTGTAGTCCATTATAAAAAAGTTTTTTGATATTTGTATTTAATCTTTCAATCCTCAGATTTTTTCAATCTTTCAATTTTTCAATTTTTCAATTTTTTCCAGCATCTCTTCCACGTCTCTGCCGATGTCTCTTTTGCCGTCGTTGCAAATCACGCAGTCACACCGCGCCGCCACCTCTTCCTGACTCATCTGGCAGTTAATCCACTCCAGAGCCTTTTCCCGTGAAATGCCATCGCGCCGCATTATGCGCTCCACCCTTACTTCGAGCGGTGCGGTTACGCAAACCGTTTTGTCCACGAGCCTGTCAAATCCGCTCGTGAAGAGGATTGCGCATTCCATGAACTCCATGCCGGAGCTGCGGAACTCCTCCGCCACCGCCGGATGCACGATGCCGTTCACCTTCCGCGCGTTGTCTTCCGATGCCAGCAGGAACGATGACACGGCGGCCTTGTTCAGTCCCTTTTCGGTGAACGTGTCGGGACCGATGAGTTCCGTCAGCTTGCGCCGCACTTCGGCGTTGCCGCGGATTACGCGTTTCGCCGCTTCGTCGCAGTCGAATATCTCAATCCCTTTCTCCCTTAGGATAGAGCATACATACGACTTTCCGCTGCCGATGCCCCCCGTGATAGCCACCTTTACGCCCATTATTGTTCCTCCAAAAGATAGTCCACTTGTTCCACCTCCGTGTGCGCGTTCCTTATGCCGTGCGGCACGGCGGCGATTTTCAGCGTGCATTTCTCAGAGGGCGCGGCCAACAAGTCGTTGTAGTCCACCACCACCTTGAACTTGTCGGGCGTGACGGTGCGGAACAGGCTCGCCCCCACGGAGAACGACACCTTCACCCTTGCCGGGAACGTGCGCAGCACCTTCCCTTCGGGCATATTGAGAGCCGTGATAGGCACCTCCACGCTCTCCTCCGTAAGGATGTCCGGGTAAATGGAAATCTTGACGTTGGAGGGTACGCACTTGATGCCCTTCATGTTCCTCAGACTGAGTTTGCGCTCAATGGTGTCTTTGAGATTCCTTATGGTTAGCTTCTCCGTGTAGACATACGCCATGCTGTCGAGAGCAGCCTGACTGCCGTACACGTCCACCGTCTTGGGCGAAAACTCCACTCTCGCGAGGTAGTAGCTCGCCTCGGGCGTGATGTCGCCGTAGAGCCTCACCGGCAGACTTTTGTGTATGCCGTAGTTGTAGAAATATTCTATCTTGTCTGGCTTTACGCTCTGGATTGAGGTGGAGCTGTACAGTTCTTGATAGATGAGTTTAGTGATGTCGGAAGACGACACCGAGCCGTAGCCCTTTTTCTTTAAATAGGTGGAGAACGGCAGGTCGATCCTCTTTATCACGTCGCCGTAGAGATAGGCGCAGATAGTGTAGCCCTTGTCGCGCAGTACCACGCGGATAGTGTCGTCGTCGTCGCACGTGAGCACCACGTTCTTCGGCACGTTCACAATCCTCACCGGAAAGCGCACCTCTTTCTCATACGTGTCGTTCAGTGCGAGCATGAGCCAGAACGTTCCGCTCAGTGCCAGAAAGAACAAAAAAATCAGGAACTCCTTGTTCACCAGCCGGAATAAGGAGTTTCTGAATATACTGTATATTTTCGCGCGGATGTTGTGCTTCATTACTTGGTCTGGGCGGCAGCCGCAGTGGCTGTCACGTCGGCGAATACATAGCCCTTGTCAACTGTAATCACAACGCCCTTGGCGATTTCCACCTCCACCTTGTTGGTGGTGAGGTCGATGCCCCTCACGGTGCCGTAGACTCCGCCGCCGGTCACCACGCTCGCACCCTTTTCGAGCGAGTTCTGGAATTTGCGTATCTCTTTCTGCTTTTTCTGCTGCGGACGGATCATGAAGAACCACATGATGGCGAAGATTGCCACCATCATAATCAGGAAAGACATGCTGCCGCCCTGTTGCTGTGCAGCCATAAACATTGAAGTTGCCATAATAATTTAAATGTTGTTTGTTTTGTTTTTATTTCAGTGCTTGTTCATCGTCTTCATCATCTTGCCCGAATCCACAAGGTAGCGGGCGATGCTGTCGAGCATGCCGTTGATGTATGAGCCGCTCTTCGGCGTGCTGTAAAGTTTCGCCAAGTCCACATATTCGTTTATCGTGACGCTCACGGGGATGTTGGGGAAGTTCAGCATCTCGGCGATTGCAATCTGCATTATCACCACGTCCATGTAGGCGAGGCGGTTGAAATCCCAGTTGCGCGAGGTCTCGCTCATGTACCGCTGGTACTGGTCGGCGTTGAGTATGGTGGAGCGGAAGAGTTTCACGGCGAAGTCCTTGTCCTCTGCGTCCTTGTATTCCGGCAGCAGTTCCTGCTTCGCCCCCGCGCTCGGGTCGAAACGCTTGATCGTCTTCAGCACGAAGGTGTCCACGATTTCCTTGTCGTCGTTCCAGTAGAGGCTGCGCTCTTCGAGCAGGGAATCGAGGCTTTCGTCGTCGGTGATGAAAGCCTTGTAGAGTTTGCGCCATATTTCCCGGTCCTCCTCGTAGGAGTCCTCGCCGCTCTCCATGTAGTCGGCGTACATCTGGCTCTGTTCAATCTGCGAGAGCAGTCCCCTCACATATTCTATATTGTCGTTCCAAGTCTGTTTCTGGTTCTCGATGTATTCCGCGAGCTGCTTGTTCTCCTCGAGCTGCATGGCGAAGCGGTTGTTGGCGAACTTGCCCGACGGCAGCGGCTTGCCCTCGCGTTTCGCCCTCGACGTCTCCACGTCGTAACGCAGGTGCGCCTCCTTTGCCACGGCAACAATGAGGGACAACAGGCAGTTGTACAGGTCGTACGCCTTTGAGAGGCTGAAGAGCAGCTCCTTTTCCGCATTGTCCATATTGTGGTTGCCGTTTTGATAGTACGCATAGGTTAACTGGACGATTTTTATCCTAATCAATTCTCTATTTATCATCGTTCTATATAATAAATGAATGTGTATTTCGAAAAACCTCTGCAAAAATAGGCAAATTAGATGTTATGTGCAAGAAAAGCATGTTGTTTTAGCTTTTTTTTGTCGCAACATTTGTGGGTTATGCAAAAAATAAATACCTTTGCGCCGCTTTTCCAAGCACTACGTGAATGTTGATTTCCGTGTGATGGTGAATTAAGCAACAATATTCAACTTAATTTAGAGTAACACAAAATTATGAAAGAAATTGAAGTAAAAGGTCAGAAGAGAACTGACACCGGCAAGAAAGCCGCCAAGGCAATGCGTAAAGAGAACCTCATCCCCTGCAACCTCTACGGCGAGGCTAAGAACGCCGAGGGCGCACCCGAGGCAATGTCTATCGCCTGCCCGATGAGCGAGCTGCGCAAGATTGTCTACACTCCCCACATCTACGTTATCAAGCTCGTTATCGACGGCGAGGAGCACACGGCAATCCTGAAGGAACTGCAGTTCCACCCGGTGACAGACGCGCTGCTCCACGTGGATTTCTACGAGGTGAACGACCAGAAGCCTATCACTATCGGTATTCCCGTTAAGCTCAACGGCTTGGCACAGGGTGTGCGCGACGGTGGCCGCATGAACCTCTCTATCCGCAAGATTAACGTTACCGCCAAGTACCAGGATATTCCTGAGCACCTCGACATCGACGTTACTAACCTTACTATCGGCAAGAGCATCAAGGTTGGCGAACTGAGCTACGAGGGTCTGGAGATGGCTACCGGCAAGAACGTGGTGGTTTGCTCTATCAAGGCTACACGTAAGTCTATCGCCGCTGCGAACGAGGCTGAGTAATCGCCGGATTTCTGACCGGACAAACGGATACAACGGGGTGATTCTGAATATTCTTATTTGGAGTCTCCCCGTTTTTCATATTGGCAGTTTCTTCTTTTATATATATAATAAGGAATGGAAAAGTTTTTGATTGTCGGACTCGGCAATCCGGGCGCGGAATACGAAATGACGCGCCACAACACGGGGTTCATGGTGGTTGATGAACTGGCGCGGCAGTCGGGCGCGGCGTTTCAGGACAAGAGGTACGGCTTTGTGGCTGAGGCCTCGGTGAAGGGGCGCAAGCTGATACTCCTGAAGCCCACCACGTTTATGAACCTCAGCGGCAATGCCGTGAGATACTGGATGAACAAGGAGAACATTCCCGTGGAGCATCTGCTCGTGGTGGTGGACGACCTCTCTCTGCCCCTCGGCAACCTGCGCCTGAAAGGCAGCGGCAGCAACGGTGGGCACAACGGGCTTGGCAACATACAGTCGGTTATCGGTACGCAGAAATACGCACGGCTCCGTGTGGGCATCGGCAACGATTTCCAGCGCGGGATGCAGATAGAGTGGGTGCTCGGGAAATACAACAGCGAGGAGATGCAGACCCTCTCGCCGGCGATAGATACGGCGTGCGAGATAGTAAAGAGCTTCGCCCTCGCCGGGATAGACATAACGATGAACCAGTTTAACCATAAGAAGTAAGGTATGGCAGATATAGCACGTGTGGACAAATGGCTGTGGGCGGCGCGCATCTTCAAGACGCGCTCAATCGCCGCCGACGCCTGCAAGAACAGCAGGGTCACGGTGAACGGGGCCAACGTGAAGCCCTCGCACATGGTGAAGGTGGGGGAGACGGTGAACGTGAAGAAGCCGCCGGTGGTCTACTCCTTCAAGATTCTGAAATGTATCGAACAGCGCGTCGGCGCGAAGTTCATCCCCGAGATATACGAGAACGTGACAGACCCCAAACAGTATGAAATCCTTGAGATGAGCCGCATCAGCGGTTTCGTGGACAGGGCGAGGGGAACGGGCCGCCCCACGAAGAAAGACCGCCGCAGTCTCGATGCCTTCATCGAACCGGCAATGTTCGGCTTCGACGAGTATGACGAGCCGGAGGACATCTGACGGCGAAACCAAATACATAAAGACTGAAAACGGAGGGTATAGGATATGAACAGCGGGTATATGGCAGGAAAACTTGCCGCATTTGCGGTGTGCGTGTCGCTGGGCGCAAAGCCGGCGGAAATGCGCGCGCAGCGGCACGAGATATTCAGCGGCAACATAAAGTCGCTGCAAGTGGTGTGTGGCACAAAGTGGCTCGCGCTGCCGGTTATGGAACTAAATTCCATGTCCGCCAACAACGTGATGAACATATCGTTTGACGACCTTACCCACGTGTATCACCGCTATACCTATAATATAGAGCACTGCGAGGCGGACTGGACTCCCTCCGAAGGTCTCTTTTCCAGCGACTATATCGAGGGCTTCCAGGACGGCAACACCATTGACGACATTGAGGAGTCGATAAACACGAACGTGCTCTATACCCATTATTCCCTTACTATCCCCAACGACAGGTGCCGGCTGAAACTGAGCGGCAACTACAAGCTCACCGTCACCGACGACGAGAGCGGCGAAAAGGTTTTTACCGCCTGTTTCATGGTTACGGAGTCTTCGGCCGCGGTGGGGATGGATGTCACCACGAACACCGACATTGACACCAACAAGTCGCACCAGCAGGTGGGGATGACGGTGGGGTATGGCTCATTGCGCGTCACCGACCCCTCGGCGCAGATAAAGACCGTAGTGATGCAGAACCGCCGCTGGGACAACGCGAAGATTAACGTCAAGCCGCAGTATGTCACCGTGGACGGACTGCAGTGGACGCATTGCCGCGGACTTATCTTTGACGCGGGAAACGAATACCACAAGTTTGAGGCTCTCGCCACCTCGCACGCCACAATGGGCGTGGACCGCATAGCGTGGGACGGCGACAGCTACCACGCGTGGCTTTACGAGGACTCGCCGCGCCCCAACTACCTTTACGACGAGGATGCCGACGGCGCATTCTATATCCGCAACAGCGACAACGTGGAGAACGACCGCGCGTCGGACTATATGTATGTACATTTCACTCTCAACTGTCCCCGACCTGTCGATGGCGAGGTGTATCTCAACGGCGACTGGACGTGCGACAGGTTTTTGCCCGAATACCGAATGACATACAATGCCGAAAAGGCGCGTTACGAGGGTGCGGTGCTGCTCAAGCAGGGTTATTACTCCTATCAGTATCTGATGCTCACGCCGGAGGGCGAAACCGCCGTGATGCCCACGGAGGGCAGTTATTTCCAGACGGAGAACAGGTATGCCGCGTTGGTGTATTTCCGCGGGCAGGGCGAGCGCACTGACCGGCTCGTAGGCTACAAGGAAATACAGCTGAAATGACCGTCCTTTTTCATCCTTGATTTGTTTTGCCGTCGTAAAGCCCAATCATTTTTCCGCAGAGTTCAAGGCGGCGGACGTAAAGTCCAGTCAGAATTTTCTAAAGCGCAGTCTTTTTCCGGTGGCTCTTTCCTTACATCGGGAAGCGGTTTTTCGCCGTTGAAAAATCACCGTTGAATGTATTGCTATAAGCAAAAGGGGTAAAGTTATTGATAAACAGTAAGTAACATTTTCCTTGTCGCCGGAGGCCGAAAATCCGTTACTTTTTTCTTGGATTTTAAATGAAGAAAATGCTTGGCGGCAATGGAATTTTTTATACCTTTGCACCCGACAAGAAAAAACAATACGGAAAACTTTTTAACCGCTCTTTCGCTGAAAGTTATCCAAAACGGAAAACTTTGCACGGCTAACGGAATGACAGTAAACGTTGAAATATGGGTAATAACGCATTGAAAACGAGTTAAATAAGCGGTTTGGTAAAAGTGTTGTTAATTGTTAAAATGGAAAACTTTAAATATTAACCAGTTAATAAAACATATTTTACGCAACATCATGGAAATAAAAAACTTTACCATTACCAAGCGCGACGGCTCTAAGGACCGTTTCAGTCTGGACAAGATAATGAGCGCGATTATCAAGGCGTTCAACTCGGTGGACGAACCCACGGATTTGGGCTGCATCTCAAAGGTTCTCGCCAACCTCGACATACATGAGGGCATCACCGTGGAGGACATACAGAACCAGGTGGAGGAGTCGCTTATGAAGGAAGGTTATTTCCGTGTTGCCAAGAGCTTCATGCTCTACCGGCAGAAGCACACCGAGGACAGGGAGACGATAGAGAAGATGAAGTTCCTCTCCGACTACTGCCGCGCCTCGAACGCCGCCACAGGCTCGAAATACGACGCCAACGCCAATGTGGAGCACAAGAACATCGCCACGCTCATCGGCGAACTGCCCAAGTCGAGCTTTATCCGCCTGAACAGGCGACTGCTCACCGACAGGATTAAGCAGATGTACGGCAAGGAACTTTCCGACCGCTATATCGACTTGCTCAACAAGCATTTCATTTACAAGAACGACGAGACGAGCCTCGCCAACTACTGTGCGTCGATAACGATGTACCCGTGGCTCATCGGCGGCACTACATCCATCGGCGGAAACTCCACCGCGCCCACGAACCTCAAGTCGTTCTGCGGCGGTTTCGTGAACATGGTGTTCATGGTATCGAGTATGTTGAGCGGCGCGTGCGCTACGCCGGAGTTCCTGATGTACCTCAACTATTTTGTGGGACAGGAATACGGCAAGGACTATTGGGAGCACGCCGACAAGGTGGTGGACCTCTCTACCAAGCAGCGCACTATCGACAAGATTATCACCGACTGCTTCGAGCAGATTGTATATTCAATCAACCAGCCTACGGGAGCGAGAAACTACCAGGCCGTGTTCTGGAATATTTCCTATTACGACAAACCTTATTTCGAGAGCCTCTTCGGCGAGTTCTATTTCCCCGACGGCAGTCAGCCTGACTGGAACGGACTGAGCTGGCTGCAGAAGCGTTTTATGAAATGGTTTAATAAGGAGCGCACGAAGACGGTGCTCACCTTCCCCGTGGAGACAATGGCCCTGCTCTCCGACGGCAAGGACGTGCTCGACGAGGAATGGGGTGATTTCGCTTCGCAGATGTATGCCGAGGGTCATTCCTTCTTCACTTACATGAGCGACAACGCAGACTCGCTGAGTTCCTGCTGCCGGTTGAGGAACGAGATCCAGGACAACGGCTTCAGTTATACCCTGGGCGCGGGCGGCGTGTCCACGGGATCCAAGAGCGTGCTCACCATAAACCTCAATAGGTGCATACAGTACGCAGTGAAGAACAACATCGACTACAAGGAGTTCCTTGCTGAGGTGGTGGACTTGGTACATAAGGTGCAGCTGGCATACAACGAGAACCTGAAGGGACTGCAGAAGCAGGGTATGCTGCCGCTTTTCGACGCCGGGTATATCAACATGGGACGGCAGTATCTCACGGTGGGAGTGAACGGTCTTGTTGAGGCCGCCGAATTCCTCGGGCTTCAGATTAACGACAACCCCGAATATTTGTCCTTTGTGCAGGGCGTGCTCGGTATCGTGGAGACCTGCAACAAGAAATACAAGACAAAGGAGGTGATGTTCAACTGCGAGATGATCCCTGCCGAAAACGTGGGCGTGAAGCACGCCAAGTGGGACCGCGAGGACGGGTATTTCGTGCCGCGCGACTGCTACAACAGTTATTTCTACGTTGTGGAGGACGACACGCTGAACATCATCGACAAGTTCAAGCTGCACGGCGCACCGTATATCGAACACCTCACGGGCGGTTCGGCATTGCACATGAACCTCGACGAGCACCTTTCAAAGGAGCAGTACCGCCAGTTGCTGCGCGTGGCGGCCAAGGAGGGATGCAACTACTTCACTTTCAACATCCCCAACACCATCTGCAACGAGTGCGGACATATCGACAAGCGTTATCTGAAGGAATGTCCGCATTGCCACAGCAAGAACGTGGACTACATGACGCGCATCATCGGTTATCTCAAGAGGGTGAGCAATTTTTCTGCCGCACGTCAGGAGGAGGCGCACCGCCGCTACTATGCCGGCAAGGAGAAACTCGCGTGATTTACTTTGCCTGATTTAC
>CAVHWJ010000009.1:18094-22885 GCA_963639565.1 uncultured Prevotella sp.
GGCAATTTTGATTATATAAAGGTTGGCCCGTATATCCGGCATCTTGGCGGACTGAAAGAGAAAACCACGAACCAACGGCTTTACAAAAAACTCCCCGACGGCACTTTCGAGGATATAACCCCAAGATTTTGGCGGAAATAACTGCGTTTAGGGTTAAAAGTATATGTCCCATAACTCCCAAGTCCTATAATGAAAGATTAAAGGCTGAACTCCATTTCGGAATTCAGCCTTTAGTGTTTCTGTCTTTATTTTTCCGCCGTCCGCCAAAGAACGGACGGCGCATTGTCTTACGAATTCATTATCATCAGGAACTCCTCGTTGCTTGCCGAACGCGTCAAGCTGTTGTGGATAGTGTTCATGGCCTCCACAGGGTTCATGTCGGCGATGTGCTTGCGCAGAATCCACATCCTGTCGAGCGTTGTCTTGTCCTGCAACAGGTCGTCGCGGCGTGTGCTTGACGCCACGAGGTTCACGGCAGGGAAGATGCGCTTGTTGCTCAGGCTGCGGTCGAGTTGGAGTTCCATGTTTCCTGTTCCCTTGAACTCTTCGAAAATCACCTCGTCCATCTTGCTGCCGGTGTCGATGAGCGCGGTGGCGATGATTGTCAGCGAACCGCCGCCCTCGATGTTGCGCGCCGCGCCGAAGAACCTCTTTGGCTTCTGCAGGGCGTTGGCGTCCACACCGCCAGTGAGCACCTTTCCGCTGGCCGGCGACACGGTGTTGTAGGCGCGTGCCAGTCGGGTTATGGAGTCGAGGAATATCACCACGTCGTGGCCACATTCCACCATGCGCTTCGCTTTCTCCAGCACGATGCCGGCAATCTTGACGTGACGCTCCGCCGGTTCGTCGAACGTTGAGGCTATCACCTCGGCGTTCACCGTGCGCGCCATGTCTGTCACCTCCTCCGGACGCTCGTCGATGAGCAGCATCATAAGGTAGGCTTCGGGGTGGTTGGCGGCGATGGCGTTTGCTATGTCCTTCATCAGCACCGTCTTACCTGTCTTGGGCTGCGCCACGATTAGCGCGCGCTGTCCTTTGCCGATAGGGGAGAAGAGGTCTACCACGCGTGTGCTGAGGTTTGTCGTCGCCCTGTCGCCGCAGAGCGTGAATTTCTCGTCGGGGAACAGCGGCGTGAGATGCTCAAAGGGGATGCGGTCGCGCACCTCCGACGGGTCTCTTCCGTTTATCTTGTCTACCGACGTGAGGGGGAAATATTTCTCGCCGTCGTGCGGCGGACGCACGTGGCACTCCACTATGTCGCCCGTCTTCAGACCGTAGTTCTTCACCTGTGCGTTAGACACATAGATGTCGTCGGGAGAAGAAAGGTAGTTGTAGTCGCTGGAGCGCAGGAAACCGTACCCGTCGGGCATTATCTCCAACACTCCGTTGGCCGTTATTATGTTGTCGAAGTTGTATGTGCCTGTCTGTGGCTGTGATGATGCCGAAAAACTGTTTTCGGGGTTTGTCAGCGGTGTCGTAGGGTTGTCGAACATATCGTAGTTCGGCATCACTGACTGGTCTTCTATCGGGAGGTCTATTATCGTTATGAAGTCCGTGCCGTCTCCGGGGTCGCCGGCCCACACTCCCGGTGCATATTTCACGGTGTCCTGCGTGGCGGTTTCCGACTTCTCGTTGTGGGCGTTCACCTTTGCCTGAAGCTGCGCTATGAGGCTCGGCTGGATGCCGTCTCCGGTCTGGTCGGTGGCATTTTCGGTGAACTGCGCCTCGGGGGCTGAATATCCCTCACCTTCTGCATCGCCGCTTTCTTGGGTTTCGCTTGCCTCGTTTTCCGCCGTGTCGTCGGTCTGGCTTTGCGTGTCGTCAGCGTCCGCTTCGGACGTTTCAGGCATTGCGCCGCCCATATTGTTGATTTCTGCCGCCGCTTCCGCCGCCGCCGCTGCCTCTTCCGCCAGTTTCAGGCTTTTGGGCTTGCGGCCTCTGCGCTTAGGTGCGGGAGTCTCTTCGGTGTCGTTGCCGTCGGCTGCGGCGTTGTCAGAGGTTTCCGGCAGTTCGCTGGGGAACAGGCTCGGTTCGCTTTGCTCCTGCTTTTTCTTCAGGTCAAAGTTCTCGCCGTCAGAGCCTTTCACGCTGTACACCCTGTCGGTGTCTTTCTTGGTTATCCTCACTCTTTTACGTTTCGTGCCGAGGGGGTTCTTGTTTCCTTCCACCTCGGCCTGTTTGTCGAGTATGGCGTAAACAATGTCGTCCTGTGTGCCGGACGTGTCTAATGTCACTCCAATATTATTTGCAATATCTTCCAATTCGGAGATACTTTTGGAAAGTAATTCGTCTTTGCTATACATATATTGTATATGAGAAATGTTTATGATTGTATGTTTCCGAACGGAAACAATAAGGTTTCGTGCTAAAAACGGTGCAAAGGTAACTTATTATTTCATAAAGGCGAAACGCTTGCAGGGAAACGTTCCGCCTTTTAACGTTTTTTATGCCGTTACATGCCGATTTCCGACAGCTCCATCCATTCCATCGTGCTTTCGTCTATCAGGTCTTTCAGTTCAGCGAACCTTTTGCTCTTCTGCGTGAGTTCTTCCATGCTGAGAGTTCCGGAGCAGAGGGCGGTTTCTATCTCTTTCTGTTCCTGTTCCATTTCGGCGATTTCCTTTTCGAGTCGCTCAAAGCGAGTCTTCTCCTTGTAGGTCATCTTGCGCTTCTCTTGCTGCGGCTTTTCGCGCTTCGCCTTGGTTTCTGAGGAACTTTCCTTTTTCGTTTCGGCAGGTTGCAGACTTTTCCATTCCCTGTATTGCGTGTAGTTGCCGGGGAAATCCTGTATCTCGCCGTTGCCCTTGAACACGAGGAGGTGGTCCACTATCTTGTCGATGAAATACCTGTCGTGGCTCACCACAATGACGCAGCCGGCAAAATCGGCGAGGTATTCTTCGAGCACCTGGAGCGTCTGGATGTCGAGGTCGTTGGTAGGCTCGTCGAGAACGAGGAAGTTGGGGTTCTTCATCAGCACCGTACACAGGTAGAGCTTCCTTTTCTCGCCGCCGCTCAACTTGTAAACGTAGTTGTGCTGTTGCTCAGGCGTGAACAGGAAATATTGCAGGAACTGCGATGCCGAGAGGTGTTTCCCCCCACCTACGTCTATATAGTCGGCAATGTCGGTGATAACGTCAATCACCTTCTGCTGTTCGTCGAATTTCAGTCCCTGTTGCGAGAAATGACCGAACCTAACCGTTTCCCCGATGTCGAATTTACCGCTGTCGGGCTGCACGTTCCCAAGCAGCATATTGATGAAAGTCGTCTTTCCGGCTCCGTTGTCGCCCACGATGCCCATTTTCTCGTAGCGTGCGAAATTGTAGTAGAAATCCTTGAGGATGACTTTCTCTCCCCACGCCTTCGACACATACTGACATTCAAAGATTTTGCTGCCAATGTACACGTTGCGCGACTTGAGCCGCAGCTGCCTTTCCTCAATCCGCTTTTTCGCCGTCTTCTCCAGTTCGTAGAAAGCCTCTTCCCTGTATCTCGCCTTGTGTCCGCGGGCCTGCGGCATGCGCCTCATCCATTCCAGTTCGGTGCGGTAGAGGTTGTTCGCCCTTTGCACCTCGGCCCTCATGTTGTCGATGCGCTCCTGTCTTTTCTCCAGATAGTAGCTGTAATTCCCCTTGTACTTGTAAATGGTGTTGTCGTCGAGTTCGAGGATTACGGAGCACACCCTGTCGAGGAAGAAGCGGTCGTGCGTCACCATGAGCAGTGTCCTGTTCCCCCGTGAGATAAAGCCTTCGAGCCATTCCGTCATGTCGATGTCGAGGTGGTTGGTCGGCTCGTCGAGGATAAGCATGTCGGGTTCGTTGATGAGGATGTTCGCCAGCGCGACCCTTTTCTGCTGTCCGCCGCTGAGTTGTTTCATCGGCTGCGAGAGGTCGGTAATCCTGAGCTGCGTGAGTATCTGTTTTGCTTTCAGTATTTTCTCCTCCTGTCCGTCGTGGTTGAAGCACGCTTCGAGCACACTCTCTTCCGGGTCGAACTTGGGGCTTTGTTCCAGATACCCCACCTTGATGCCGTTGGCGTAAACCACGGTGCCGGCGTCGTAGTCCTCCTTTCCGGTGAGTATCGAGAGGAGCGTGGACTTTCCTGTTCCGTTCTTTGCTATGAGACCCACTTTCTGTCCCTCCGCCACGCTGAACGATATGTCTTTGAAGAGCACCTGCGCGCCGAAGGTCTTTGTCAGGTTCTGTACGTCAAGAAAAGGTTTTTGGCTTGCCATGTCCTGTTATTCGTTTTCCGCTATTTCCTTGTTAATCTTCTCTATGTAGTCGAGCACCTCGTCACGGCCCGTCTTTTTCTCGCTGCTCGTCACGAAATACGGCGGCAGTTCCTCCCACTGCTCCTTCAGCTTTTCCATGTAAGCCGCTGCCGCCTTCCGGGCTTTCTGCTCGTTGCCTAATTTGTCGGCTTTGGTGAAAATGATGGCGAACGGTATCTGGCTCTGTCCCAGCCATTCGATGAATTCCATGTCAATCTTCTGAGGGTCGTGGCGTATGTCGATGAGCACGAAGAGGTTTATCAGTTGTTTCCTTTGCAGGATATACGACGAAATCATCTGCTCCAGCTTCTGCTGCACCGTCTTTGAGCGTTTTGCGTAGCCGTAGCCCGGGAGGTCCACCAGATACCACTCGTTGTTGATGATAAAATGGTTTATGAGCAGCGTCTTTCCCGGTGTCGCTGATGTCTTGGCGAGTCCCTTGTGGTTGCAGAGCATGTTTATGAGGCTCGACTTGCCCACGTTGCTTCGTCCGATGAAAGCGTACTCGAACTTGTTGTCGC
>CAVHWJ010000010.1:0-15506 GCA_963639565.1 uncultured Prevotella sp.
CACGCTCCGCTCTCTAACTCAATCGCCAAGACGGTGCTTGAGGAGGTGAAGGGACGTACCGATCTTCTCTAATCGGCGAAATACAACAGGAAAGGGCGGGACACCCCTTAGCGTATGACTCTTAAGTGGGTGTGCCCTTCCTTCCTTTTCTTTAAATATTTATTCTTAAAAATAAAATGAGTCAGAAAATCAGAATCAAGCTGAAGTCCTACGACCACAAGTTGGTGGACAAGTCAGCCGAGAAAATCGTGAAGGCTGTAAAGGCTACCGGCGCAATCGTTAGCGGTCCTATTCCATTGCCTACACACAAGCGTATCTACACAGTAAACCGCTCAACTTTCGTTAACAAGAAGTCACGCGAGCAGTTCCAGCTGAGCGACTTCAAGCGTCTTATCGACATCTACAGCTCTACGGCAAAGACCGTTGACGCCTTGATGAAACTCGAATTGCCGAGCGGTGTGGAAGTGGAAATCAAAGTATAGTTTAATTTTTAATATTAATTGAAATGCCAGGATTAATTGGAAGAAAAATCGGAATGACATCCGTTTTCAGTGCCGACGGCAAGAATGTACCGTGCACTGTTATCGAAGCAGGTCCTTGTGTTGTGACGCAGGTAAAGACCGTTGAAAAGGACGGTTACCAGGCTTATCAGTTGGCTTATGGCGAGATGAAGGAGAAGAACACCACTAAACCTATGCTCGGCATCTTTAAGAAAGCTGGTACAACACCTAAGAGACACTTGGCCGAGTTCAAGTTTGATGAGGAGTACAACCTCGGTGACACTATCACGGTGGACATCTTCAACGACACTAAGTTCGTGGACGTTGTGGGTACATCCAAGGGTAAGGGTTTCCAGGGTGTCGTTAAGCGCCACGGCTTCGGCGGTGTAGGCCAGAGCACACACGGACAGGACGACCGCGCCCGCAAACCGGGATCTATCGGTGCTTGTTCTTATCCCGCCAAGGTGTTCAAGGGAATGCGCATGGGCGGACAAATGGGAGGCGACAGGGTGACTACCCAGAACCTCAAAGTGTTAAAGGTAATTCCAGAGCACAACCTTATCCTCGTGAAGGGTAGCATAGCTGGATGTAATGGTTCAACCGTATTAATTGAGAAATAATGGAAATTAGCGTATTAAATATCAAAGGTGAAGACACTGGAAGAAAGGTTACGTTAAACGAATCAATCTTCGGAATTGAGCCTAATGACCATGTGCTCTATCTCGACGTTAAACAGTATCTCGCCAACCAGCGTCAGGGTACTGCCAAGTCTAAGGAAAGAAGCGAGCACGCCGGTTCTACCCGTAAGCTCGGTCGCCAGAAGGGCGGCGGCGGCGCACGCCGCGGTGACATCAACTCACCGGTGCTCGTCGGCGGTGGACGCGTTTTCGGTCCGAAACCCCGTGACTACCGTTTCAAGCTTAACAAGAAGGTAAAGAGCCTCGCACGCAAGAGCGCGCTCTCATACAAGGCTCAGGAGAATGCTATCGTAGTCGTTGAAGATTTCACTTTTGAAGCTCCGAAGACTAAAGAATTCGTAAATGTTGCTAAAAATCTTAAAGTTGACGGGCGTAAGATGCTGATGGTTTTGCCAGAAGTGAATAAAAACGTATATTTGTCAGCTCGTAATTTGCAGCGCACTGAAATCATGACCGCAGCTAACCTGAATACATACAAGGTGCTCAACGCTGACGTGCTCGTGATAACAGAGAATTCGCTCAAGTCTATCGACGGAATCTTAAACAAATAATTAATAGGAGACAGTAAACATGGCATTCATTATCAAACCGTTGGTTACCGAAAAGATGACCAAGATTACAGACAAGTCTTCTGTTGAGAGAACTTACAAGCACAAGGGTGAGGTGCGTACAAAGAAGGCCGAGGCCAAGTACGGTTTCATCGTTCGTCCCGAAGCTGGCAAGCTCGAGATTAAGAAAGAAGTCGAGGGTCTGTACAACGTTACAGTAATAAATGTAAATACGCTTCGCTACGCCGGTAAGCGTTCAAGCCGCTACACCAAGGCAGGACTCATCAAGGGTCAGAAGAATGCGTATAAGAAGGCAATCGTTACCCTCAAGGAGGGCGATTCAATAGATTTTTACAGCAATATCTAAATAAAAAATGGCAGTACGTAAATTTAAGCCCGTTACACCGGGTCAAAGACACAAGGTTATTGGCACGTTCGAGGAGATTACTGCATCCGTGCCAGAGAAGTCTCTCGTTTACGGTAAACGTTCTACCGGCGGTCGAAACAACACCGGTAAGATGACTGTCCGCTATCGCGGCGGCGGTCACAAGAGGAAGTATCGTATCATCGACTTCAAGCGAGAGAAAGATGGTGTTCCAGCTGTTGTAAAGACAATCGAGTACGATCCGAACCGTTCGGCACGCATCGCTCTGTTGTTCTACGCAGATGGTGAAAAACGTTACATTATTGCTCCCAATGGACTGCAGGTAGGCACTACCCTGATGTCCGGCAAGGACGCCGCTCCCGAAATCGGAAACGCGCTTCCGCTCGCCAACATCCCCGTGGGTACCGTGATTCACAACATTGAGTTGCGTCCCGGCCAGGGTGCCCTGCTCGTTCGTTCGGCTGGTAATTTTGCTCAGTTGACTTCTCGCGAAGGCAGTTATTGTGTTATCAAGCTCCCTTCAGGCGAGACTCGTCAGATTCTTAGTGCTTGTAAGGCTACCGTGGGTAGTGTAGGCAACTCAGACCACGCTCTTGAGCAGTCCGGTAAGGCAGGACGCTCTCGTTGGCTCGGCCGCCGTCCTCACAACCGCGGTGTCGTTATGAACCCTGTTGATCACCCGATGGGTGGTGGTGAAGGACGTCAGTCCGGAGGTCATCCTCGTTCACGTAAGGGCTTGTACGCTAAGGGACTCAAGACAAGGGCTCCCAAGAAGCTTTCTAACAAGTATATTATTGAAAGAGCTAAGAAATAATCAAGTTAATTAGAGTAAATTATGAGTCGTTCATTAAAAAAAGGTCCGTACATTAACGTATCTCTCGAGAAGAAAATTCTCGCCATGAATGAAAGCGGAAAGAAGAGTGTCGTTAAAACATGGGCTAGAGCTTCAATGATTTCCCCTGACTTTGTGGGACACACTGTTGCAGTTCATAACGGAAACAAATTTATTCCTGTTTATATTACCGAGAATATGGTCGGACACAAGCTTGGTGAGTTCTCTCCCACACGCAGGTTCGGCGGTCACGCTGGTAATAAGAAATAACAGGCAAACCATTGTAAAAAGGAATTAAAATGGGAGCAAGAAAAAGAATATCGGCTGAAAAAAGGAAAGAGGCCCTCAAGACAATGTATTTTGCGAAGCTCAACGGCGTTCCTTCTTCTCCGCGTAAAATGCGCTATGTCGTAGACATGGTTCGCGGAATGGAAGTTAACCGCGCCCTCGGCGTCCTAAAATTCTCCAACAAGGCTGCAGCCGCAGACGTGGAGAAGGTGTTGCGCTCGGCTATCGCTAACTGGGAAACAAAAAATGACCGTAAGGCTGAAGACGGTGAACTTTATATCTCTAAGGTCTTCGTTGACGAGGGCGTTACGATGAAACGTATGAGACCGGCACCTCAGGGCCGTGGTTACAGAATCCGCAAGCGCAGCAACCACATCACCCTGTTCGTTGATGCCAAAACTAATGACGAAAAATAATATAGTAGAATGGGACAGAAAGTAAATCCAATTAGCAACCGTCTTGGTATCATTAGAGGTTGGGACTCAAACTGGTTCGGTGGAAAGAACTTCGGGGATAACCTGGTGGAGGACACCAAAATCCGCAAGTATCTCAACGAGCGTCTCGCTAAGGCCAGCGTTTCTCGCATCGTCATCGAACGTACTTTGAAACTTGTTACTATCACTATATGCACGGCCCGTCCGGGTCTCGTCATCGGTAAAGGTGGTCAGGACGTTGACAAGTTAAAGGAGGAGTTGAAGAAACTCTACGACAAGGAGATTCAGATAAATATTTTCGAGGTTAAGAAACCGGAACTCGACGCGTCTATCGTTGCTAATAACATAGCAAGGCAGGTTGAAGGCAAGATTGCTTACCGCCGCGCTATCAAAATGGCTGTAGCTAACACAATGCGCGCTGGTGCAGAAGGTGTGAAAATCCAGATTACTGGTCGTCTGAACGGCGCCGAAATGGCCCGCAAGGAAATGTACAAGGAGGGTCGTACTCCGCTGCACACTTTCCGCGCAGACATCGACTACTGCCAGGCAGAGGCTCTCACCAAGGTGGGTCTGCTCGGCATCAAGGTTTGGATTTGCCGCGGTGAAATCTATGGCAAGGTGGACGTTACGCCTAACTTCGCCCAGGACAAGACGAACTCTCGTCAGGGCGGCAAGCCGAGAGGTAACCGTAAGAGAAACAATAACCGTTAAAGTAAGAAACAATCATGTTACAGCCTAAGAGAGTAAAATATAGAAGACCTCAAGACGGACGCGGAAACAAGGGAAACGCCCACAGAGGTACACAGCTTGCTTTTGGTTCGTTCGGCATCAAGACCCTTGAGGCAAAATGGTTGGACAGCCGTCAGATCGAGGCAGCTCGTGTCGCAGTTAATCGTTATATGCAGCGTGAAGGCCAGGTTTGGATCCGCATCTTCCCGGACAAACCGATCACTCGCAAGCCTGCCGATGTCCGAATGGGTAAAGGTAAGGGTGACGTGGCAGGATGGGTTGCCCCGGTAACTCCGGGACGCGTGCTTTTCGAGGTTGAGGGCGTGTCCTTCGACATCGCCAAGGAAGCCCTGCGTCTCGCAGCCCAGAAACTGCCTGTTAAGACAAAGTTTATTGTTAGACGTGATTTCGATAAAAACGCTTAATTATGAAGATTAAAGAAGTAAGAGAACTCGAAACCAAGGATTTGGCTGATAGAATAGAGACAGAGGTTGCAAAGTACAATCAGATGAAACTTAATCATGCGATCTCTCCTCTTGAGAATCCATCTCAGATTAAGTTGGCACGTCGAGACATAGCCCGCATGAAGACCGTACTCCGCGAGAGAGAACTTAACAAATAACAATGGTCCAGATGGAAACAAGAAATTTAAGAAAGACAAGAACGGGTGTCGTAATCAGCAACAAAATGGATAAAACCATTGTCATTGCTTCTAAGTTCAAGGAGATGCACCCGATATATGGTAAGTTTGTCCAGAAGACAAAGAAATACCACGCTCACGACGAGAAGAACGAGGCTAACGTAGGTGATACGGTCCTCATCATGGAAACACGTCCTTTGAGCAAGACTAAGAGGTGGAGATTAGTTCAAATAATTGAAAAAGCTAAGTAAAATATGATACAAGCAGAATCAAGACTTACTGTATGTGATAACAGCGGCGCCCGCGAGGCTCTTTGCATTCGTGTATTGGGCGGTACGCGTCGCCGTTACGCAAGTGTTGGTGACGTGATTGTCGTTGCTGTCAAGAACGTGATCCCGTCAAGTGATTTGAAAAAGGGTGCAGTATCTAAGGCTTTGATTGTTCGCACAAAGAAGGAGATTCGCCGTGCCGACGGTTCATATATCCGTTTCGACGACAATGCTTGTGTCCTGTTGAACAATGCTGGTGAGCTTCGCGGTAGCCGTATCTTCGGTCCTGTCGCTCGTGAGTTGCGTGCGGTCAACATGAAAGTCGTTTCTCTGGCACCTGAGGTTCTTTAATATTTTAAAGTTATAGAATAATGAATAAAATTCATATCAAGAAAAACGATACAGTGATTGTCCTCGCCGGCGACGACAAGGGCAAGACTGGCAAGGTGCTGAAGGTTTTGGTTGACAAGCAGCGTGCTATCGTAGAGGGCGTGAACATGGTCTCTAAGAGCATGAAGCCGAGCGCCAAAAATCCTCAGGGAGGTATCGTGAAGCAGGAGGCTTCTATACATATCTCGAATTTGAGTCTGATAGATCCTAAGAGTGGCAAGGCTACTCGTATTGCAATGAAGAAGAACGACGAGGGCAAGAAGGTTCGCGTCGCTAAAAAATCAGGGGAGGAAATCAAATAATGAATACAGCTGAATTAAAAACCGTTTATGCAGAGACAATAGCTCCTGCACTCCAGAAACAGTTCAACTATTCTTCTAAGATGCAGATTCCTGTCCTCAAGAAAATCGTTGTGAACCAGGGTCTGGGAGACGCTACACAGGACAAGAAGATCATCGACGTTGCAATCAACGAGATTACCGCTATCACAGGACAGAAGGCCGTGGCTACCTACTCCAAGAAGGACATCGCCAACTTCAAACTCCGTAAGAAGATGCCTATCGGCGTTATGGTGACTCTGCGCCGAGAGCGTATGTACGAGTTCCTTGAGAAGCTCGTGCGCATCGCCCTGCCCCGTATCCGTGACTTCAAGGGTATCGAGAGCAAGTTCGACGGACGCGGTAACTACACTCTCGGTATCACCGAGCAGATTATCTTCCCTGAAATCAACATCGACGCTATCGACCGTATTCAGGGTATGAACATCACTTTCGTTACTACCGCTAATACTGATGAAGAGGGCTACGCTCTGCTCAAGGCATTCGGTCTTCCTTTCAAGAACGCTAAAAACGATAAATAAGATATGGCAAAAGAGTCAATGAAAGCCCGCGAGGTTAAGCGCGCCAAACTGGTGGCACGCTACGCCGAGAAACGCGCCGCGCTGAAGAAAGTTATTGCAACTTCTAACGATCCGGCTGAGGCATACGAGGCTGCACGCAAACTGCAGTCTATCCCCAAGAACGCCAACCCCATCCGTCTGCACAATCGCTGCAAGATCACGGGTCGTCCGAAGGGTTACATCCGCCAGTTCGGCCTTTCACGTATTCAGTTCCGTGAAATGGCTTCTGCCGGTCTCATTCCGGGTGTTAAGAAGGCAAGCTGGTAATAAGCAGATTATTTTTTAATATTGTCGGGGTAGTCCCGATTAATTAAACTTTTATTATAATGACAGATCCAATAGCAGATTATCTTACGAGGTTGAGAAATGCAATCATGGCCAACCACCGTGTTGTAGAGGTTCCAGCTTCTAACTTGAAGAAGGAAATCACAAAGATCCTCTTCGAGAAGGGATACATCCTTAACTACAAGTTCGTGGAGGATGGCCCCCAGGGTTCAATCAAGGTTGCCTTGAAGTACAACCCCCAGACAAAGGAAAACGCAATCAAATGTCTGAAGAGAGTTTCCACGCCAGGTCTCCGCAAGTACACTGGCTACAAGGAAATGCCGAGAGTAATTAACGGATTAGGTATCGCTATCTTATCTACATCCAAAGGTGTAATGACTGACAAAGAGGCTGCCGACCTGAAGATCGGCGGCGAGGTTCTTTGCTACGTATATTAATTGGAGGATTATATATGTCAAGAATAGGAAAATTGCCAATTAGTATCCCTTCCGGTGTTACTGTTACTCTCAACGACAACGTTGTTAGCGTAAAGGGTCCCAAGGGTGAACTTTCTCAGAAGGTTGACAAATCAATCATCGTTAAGGTTGAAGATGGTCACGTGGTTCTCTCGGTAGACGAGAACAGCCCCGTGAACTACAAGCAGAAGAACGCTTTCCACGGTCTTTACCGCGCTCTCGTGAACAACATGGTTGTGGGCGTGAGCCAGGGCTACCAGAAGACTTTGGAGCTTGTCGGTGTGGGTTACCGTGTTTCTAACCAGGGCAACATCGTTGAGTTCGCGCTCGGCTATACGCACCCTATCTTCATCCAGCTGCCTAAAGAAGTAAAGGTTGAGACTAAGTCTGAAAGAAACCAGAATCCTATCATAATCCTTGAGTCTTGTGACAAGGAGCTTCTCGGACTTATCTGCGCAAAGATTCGTTCTTTCCGTATGCCTGAACCTTATAAAGGAAAAGGTATCTTGTTCAAGGGTGAGGTTATTCGCAGAAAGTCTGGTAAGACTGCTGCAGCCAAGTAACTTTAACTTTAATAATTTACGATTATGACAACAAAGAAAGTAGAAAGACGAATTAAGATAAAATATAGAATACGTAAGCGCGTGAACGGTACTACCGAGCGCCCTCGTATGAGCGTTTTCCGCAGCAACAAGCAGATCTACGTTCAGATCATCAACGACCTGACCGGCACTACTCTCGCTTCTGCGTCTTCTCTCGGTCTTGAGGCCATGCCCAAGATGGAGCAGGCCGCTAAGGTTGGCGAGTTGGTTGCAAAGAAGGCTATCGAGGCTGGTATTTCTAAAGTGGTTTTCGACCGTAACGGTTATCTCTACCACGGTAGGGTTAAGGAGTTGGCTGATGCCGCACGTAAAGGCGGTCTAATTTTCTAAACGATTATGGCAATGAACAAAGTAAAGATAAATAGTGACGTTGAGTTAAAAGACAGATTGGTTGCCATTAACCGTGTTACCAAGGTTACAAAGGGTGGTCGTACCTTCACTTTCGCCGCTATCGTGGTGGTTGGTGACGGCAACGGCGTTATCGGTTGGGGTCTTGGTAAGGCCGGTGAAGTTACCGCTGCAATTTCAAAGGGCGTAGAGGCCGCTAAGAAGAACCTCGTGAAGGTTTCTCTCCTCAAGGGTACATTGCCCCACGAGATTGAGGCCAGCTTTGGCGGTGCCAAGGTGTTCCTCCGTCCGGCCGCTGCCGGTACCGGTCTTGTGGCCGGTGGTGCCATGCGTGCCGTTCTGGAGAGCGTTGGCGTGAAGGACGTGCTCGCAAAGTCTAAGGGTTCTTCCAACCCCCACAACCTTGTGAAGGCGACTATCGTCGCTTTGAGCCAGCTGCGTGACGCTTACACGGTAGCTCAGACCCGTGGCATTTCACTCGACAAAGTATTTAACGGTTAATAAGGAGAATTTCTATGGCAACTATAAAGATCAAGCAGATTAAGAGTAAAATCGGAGCTCCGGTAGACCAGAAGCGCACTCTTCAGGCTTTGGGACTTCACAAGATTTCTCAGGTTGTGGAGCATGAGGATAATCCTGTTATCCGCGGTATGATTAGGAAAGTACACCACTTGGTGAGTGTCGTTGATTAATTACTCGTTACATTTAAAAAAGGAAAATTATGAAATTACATAATTTGCAGCCAGCTGAAGGCTCTACACAGTCACGCCGTCGTATCGGCCGCGGTACAGGTTCTGGACTCGGTGGTACTTCTACCCGTGGTCACAAGGGTGCAAAGTCTCGCTCTGGTTACAAGAGAAAGATCGGCTTCGAGGGTGGACAGATGCCGTTGCAGCGTCGTGTTCCGAAGTCTGGCTTCAAGAACATCAACCACAAGGAGTATTACCCCGTTAACCTTTCCACTCTCCAGGCTTTGGCTGAGGCGAAGAATATCACTAAGATTGGTATCGCCGAGCTGAAGGAGTACGGAGTTGTCAAGGGAAGGGTTCTCGTTAAGATTCTTGGCGAAGGTGAACTGAAGGCCAAGCTTGACGTAGAGGCTAACGCTTTCTCTAAGACTGCCGAAGAGGCTATCAAGGCAGTTGGTGGTAACACAACTATAATCTAAGTAAATGAAAAAGTTTATTGAGACACTGAAGAACTGCTGGAAGGTTGAGGATTTGCGCCAGCGTATCCTCATCACGATATTGTTCGTGGCGATTTATCGCTTCGGGTCTTTTGTCGTGCTTCCGGGTATCAATCCGGCTATGCTGGAGAAGTTGCAATCACAGACCAGCGGTGGTCTGATGTCTTTGTTGGACATGTTCTCCGGTGGTGCGTTTTCTCATGCTTCTATCTTTGCATTGGGAATAATGCCTTACATCTCAGCTTCAATCGTTATGCAGCTCCTCGCTGTCGCTGTGCCTTATTTCCAGAAGATGCAGCGTGAGGGCGAGAGCGGCAGGAAGAAGATTAACTGGTACACACGAGTATTGACAGTGTTCATACTCGTGTTCCAGGCTCCTTCTTATTTGATGAACCTGAAAATGCAGGCTTACGGTGCCTTGGCTCCGGGCCTGAACTGGACGGCTTTCATCATTTCTGCCACTATCATCCTCGCGGCGGGCAGTATGTTTGTCCTTTGGTTGGGCGAGCGCATTACGGACAAGGGTGTCGGAAACGGTATCTCCCTGATTATTATGATTGGTATCATCGCGCGTCTGCCTCAGGCTTTCGTGCAGGAGACCAGTTCTCGCTTCACGGCCATCACCAACGGTGGTCTCGTGATGTTCATCATCGAGTTGCTTATCCTCTACATCGTTGTCTGTGCGGCTCTGCTCCTTACCCAAGGCACAAGAAGGGTGCCTGTCCAGTACGCCAAGCGTGTGGTGGGCAACAAGCAGTATGGCGGCGCGCGCCAGTACATACCGCTCAAGCTCTTCGCTGCTAACGTAATGCCTATCATCTTTGCTCAGGCTTTGATGTTCATTCCTCTTGCCGTCGTTCAGTATTCTACTGACGCAAGCAACGACATCATCCGTTCTTTGATGGACCACAGGAGTTTGCTTTATAATGTGGTATTTGCGGTTCTCATTATCGCGTTTACCTATTTCTATACTGCAATCACCCTCAATCCGACGCAGATGGCTGAGGACATGAAGCGTAATAACGGCTTTATCCCTGGCGTGAAGCCAGGCAAGGATACAGCGGATTACATCGACACTGTAATGTCTCGAATAACTTTCCCTGGTTCTTTGTTTATCGCTTTTATTGCGATTATGCCTGCTCTCGCAGGTTTGCTTAATGTGCAGGATTCTTTCGCGCAGTTCTTCGGAGGCACGTCTCTCCTGATTCTCGTGGGTGTCGTTGTAGACACCTTGCAGCAGGTTGAGAGCCACCTGATGATGAGACACTATGACGGTCTCCTCAACTCGGGTCACGTGCGCAGCCGTAACGCAGGAGTTTCCGCTTATTAATCACTGTTCTGATGAAAGTTTTTCTGAAGACTGAAGATGAAATACAATTAATGCGTAATGCCAATCAGTTAGTGTCCAAGACACTGGCTGAATTGGCTAAACGCATAAAACCCGGAATATCAACTTTGCAGCTTGACAGGACGGCGGAGGAGTTCATTAGAGACAACGGCGGTATACCGACTTTCAAGAATTTCCCCAATCCATACGGAAACCCCTTTCCTGCGAGCATCTGCACTTCCGTAAACGATGTTGTCGTTCACGGTATTCCCGACGAAAAGACCGTGCTGAAGGATGGAGACATCATTTCGATAGACTGCGGCGCGTTGTTGGAGGGCTTTAACGGTGACTCGTGTTACACGTTCTGTGTGGGCGAAGTGAGCGAGGACGCCAAGAAATTGCTCCGCACCACTAAGGAAGCTCTCTATAAGGGAATAGAGAACGCCGTTGCCGGCAAGCACCTTGGCGACATCGGTTGTGCTGTTCAAGACCACTGCGT
This sequence comes from uncultured Prevotella sp., assembly GCA_963639565.1. Classification (GTDB taxonomy): domain Bacteria; phylum Bacteroidota; class Bacteroidia; order Bacteroidales; family Bacteroidaceae; genus Prevotella. The sequence continues at coordinate 11,314 of CAVHWJ010000010.1, forward strand.
GGCGCAGGGCTACGGCATCGTGAGGGAACTCACGGGACACGGCATCGGCAGGGAAATGCACGAAGACCCCCAAGTGCCTAACTACGGCAGCAGGGGAAGCGGAATGCTCCTTAAAGCCGGGATGTGTATAGCGATAGAGCCGATGATTACCATGGGTGACCGCAAGATATACATGATGCCCGACAGGTGGACGATAAGGACACGCGACGGCAAGCTGGCGGCTCATTTCGAGCACACAATGGCAATCCGCAAGGGCAAGGCCGAGGTTTTATCTTCATTTGACGAAATAGAAAAATTAGAAGCAAATTTATAAGTAAGTTATGGCAAAGCAAGCCGCTATTGAGCAAGATGGAACGATTGTTGAGGCACTCTCAAACGCTATGTTCCGAGTAGAATTGGAGAATGGATGTCCCATTACGGCGCATATCTCCGGCAAAATGAGAATGCACTACATCAAGATTCTTCCCGGTGACAAGGTGAAGGTGGAGATGAGCCCCTACGATTTGACCAAAGGTAGAATAGTGTTCAGATACAAATAAACTATAGAGATATATGAAGACAAGAGCATCATTGAAGAAGCGTACACCCGACTGCAAGATTGTTCGTCGCAAAGGTCGTCTGTTCGTTATCAACAAAAAAAATCCTAAGTACAAGTTACGTCAGGGTTAATTCTGCGTCCTTAATAGACATAATGTCTTAATGACGTTGGAAAAGTAACAAATCATTTAATTTATTTATTTACAAAATGGCAATAAGAATTGTTGGAGTAGATTTGCCCCAGAACAAGCGTGGCGAAATCGCATTGACTTATATCTACGGTATAGGTCGAAGTAGTTCAGCAAAGATATTGGACAAGGCTGGTGTTAGCCGTGACTTGAAAGTCAACGAGTGGTCTGACGACCAGGCAGCCAAGATCCGTGAAATTATCGGCGCTGAATTCAAGGTTGAAGGTGATCTCCGTTCAGAGATCCAGTTGAATATCAAGCGACTGATGGACATTGGTTGCTATCGTGGAGTTCGTCATCGTAACGGTCTTCCTGTTCGTGGTCAGAGCACCAAGAACAATGCCCGCACTCGTAAGGGTAAAAAGAAGACTGTTGCAAACAAGAAAAAGGCTACTAAATAATAATTAGAGTTATGGCAAAGAAAACAGTCGCAAAGAAAAGAAATGTTAAGGTTGACGCTTTAGGACAGTTGCACGTTCATAGCTCCTTTAACAACATCATCGTTTCACTGACGAATAGTGAGGGTCAGGTTATCTCTTGGTCTTCTGCCGGTAAGATGGGCTTCCGCGGTTCTAAGAAGAACACTCCTTACGCTGCCCAGATGGCTGCCGAGGATTGCGCTAAGGTCGCTTTCGACCTTGGTCTCCGCAAGGTTAAGGCATACGTGAAGGGTCCGGGTAACGGTCGTGAGTCAGCTATCCGCGCCATCCACGGCGCAGGAATTGAGGTGACGGAGATCGTTGACGTTACTCCGCTTCCGCACAACGGATGTCGTCCTCCCAAGAGAAGAAGAGTTTAATCATTTACAACCCTGCATTGTCTTGCGCTGTTTCGTCTTACAGTATGCAGCGTAAGGCAATGACAAAACAAACATTTAAAATATTATGGCAAGATATATAGGTCCGAAATCAAAAATTGCACGTCGTTTTGGTGAAGCCATTTTCGGCGCAGACAAAGTTTTGTCCAGAAGGAACTTCCCTCCTGGACAGCATGGCAACAACCGTCGCAGGAAGATGTCTGAGTACGGTGTCATGTTGGCAGAGAAGCAGAAGGCTAAGTACACTTACGGTGTTCTTGAGCGTCAGTTCCGTAATATGTTCGAGAAAGCAGCCAAGGCTGACGGCATCACCGGTGAGGTGCTGCTCCAGAACCTTGAGAGTCGTCTTGACAACGTGGTTTACCGTCTCGGTATCGCCCCCACGCGCGCTGCTGCCCGTCAGATGGTGAGCCACAAGCACATCGTCGTTGATGGCAAGGTTGTAAACATCCCTTCATTTGCCGTTAAGCCGGGAATGGTTGTTGGTGTCCGCGAGAAGGCCAAGTCTCTCGAGGTTATCGAGGCAGCCCTTGCAGGCTTCAACCACAGCAAATATCCCTGGATCGAGTGGGACGAGAACACAAAGAGCGGCAAGTTCCTGCACAAGCCGGAGCGCGCTGACATTCCTGAGAATATCAAGGAGCAGTTAATCGTTGAGTTGTACTCTAAATAATCATTAAATTAATGGCGATATTAGCATTTCAAAAACCCGACAAAGTTGTAATGTTGGAGGCCAATGACAAATTCGGCAAGTTCGAGTTTCGTCCCCTTGAGCCAGGCTTCGGTGTTACCATAGGCAACGCGTTGCGCCGCATTCTTCTTTCCTCACTGGAGGGTTATGCCATCAACACGATCCGTATTTCGGGTGTTGAGCATGAGTTCTCTTCGGTGCCGGGAGTCAAGGAGGATGTAACTAACATTATCTTGAATTTGAAGCAAGTAAGATTCAAGCAAGTAGTAGAAGAATTCGAGAACGAGAAAGTTAGTGTCACCGTTGAGAATTCCACTGAATTCAAAGCAGGTGATATCGGTAAGTATCTGACTGGATTTGAAGTGTTAAACCCTGATTTGGTGATTTGTCATTTAGACGCAAAGGCATCTATGCAGATTGACCTTACTATTAACAAGGGTCGCGGATATGTCCCGGCGGACGAGAACCGCGAGTTCTGCACAGACGTTAACGTAATTCCAATCGATTCTATTTACACCCCGATCCGCAACGTGAAGTATCTCGTTGAGCCATATCGTGTCGAGCAGAAGACCGACTACGATAAGCTCATACTGGAAGTCACGACGGATGGTTCCATACATCCGAAGGATGCGCTGAAAGAGGCCGCAAAGATCTTGATTTACCACTTCATGCTGTTCTCCGACGAGAAGATAACTCTGGAGAACAACGACGTGGAGACGAACCAGGAGTTTGACGAGGAGGTGCTCCACATGCGCCAGTTGCTGAAGACACGTCTGGTGGACATGAACCTCAGCGTTCGTGCCCTCAACTGCCTGAAGGCCGCTGACGTGGAGACGCTCGGAGACCTTGTTCAGTACAACAAGACCGACCTCTTGAAGTTCCGCAACTTCGGTAAGAAATCGCTTTCGGAGCTTGATGATTTGCTCGAGAGTCTGAATCTTTCGTTTGGAACTGAAATTTCAAAGTATAAATTGGATAAGGAATAAATTTCCCGTCGCATGAAGGGGCGGACTTGTCTTTCCCTTCGTGCTTCGGTATGAATCCTTAAAAAACAAAAAGAAGAAAATGAGACATAATAAAAAATTCAACCACCTGGGTCGTACTGCAGATCACCGCAAGGCCATGCTCGCTAACATGGCTATCTCTCTGATTATGCACAAAAGAATCACTACGACCCTCGCCAAGGCCAAGGCCTTGAAAATGTATGTAGAGCCGCTGATCACTCGCTCAAAGACCGACACCACGACTTCTCGCCGTGTAGTTTTCCGCTACCTGCAGAACAAGTATGCCGTTACTGAGCTGTTCAAGGAAATCTCTGCAAAGGTCGCTGACCGTCCGGGTGGCTACACCCGTATCATCAAGTTGGGTCTGCGCAAGGGTGACGCCGCTGAAATGGCGTTCATCGAGCTTGTAGACTTTGATGAGAACATGGCGAAGACTCCCAAGGCCGCTGCCAAGAAGACACGTCGTAGCCGCAAGGCTGCACCGAAGGCAGAGGCTGCCGCTGAGGCAACTGCTGAAGCTCCTGTTGAGGAGGCAACCGCAGAGGAAGCTCCCAAGGCTGAATAAGACTCTGAATATATCTCATAGGGCGAGCCTGACCGGAAACGGTCAGGCTTTTTTCGTTGGTGGGGTGGGGATTTCTTGGACTACTCGGACTACTCGGACTTCTCAGACTACTCTGAGGACTCTGAGGGCTGACGATGAAAGACGCTGTGATGTTTGGGGGATTGCGCTATTTTTAATAAATTTGCATACGATAAACCTTGCGGATGTTCAGCAAGGGATGTCGTGCCGTGCGGTTTCGCGCGGCGGTGTTAATGATATAGTGAAAAACAAAACATAGGATGAAGAAGACAATTATACCGAGGTTGGCGATTACCGATAGCCACCCGAAAGGAATTGAGTCGGACACCGACATGGAGTATGCCAAGATTGCAACCGAAATATTGGCGGAATT
>CAVHWJ010000010.1:15843-22369 GCA_963639565.1 uncultured Prevotella sp.
GTGAACGAAGCGTTGAAGGAATATTTCACCAAGGCGGATTTCGCGGCAGATTTCCTTACTCTGCAAGCATCAATGGAATGGCTGTTCACCCAATGCTATCTTACCAAGGCACCGAATTTTAACGACGTGGTTTTTTCCCGGACGCGTGAAATGATGGATGAAACAGGGTGGAATTCCCAGGTGTGCATCAGTCAAGTGGTGTGCGTCGTTTCGCAAGAGCTGGAATTAGGTCCGCTGCAACTTCTCGCCAAGGACTGGTTTGAGATGATGTTGCGCGCCAACGGACAGAAGGAAGCGGCAAACCGTGTAGGCGGCTTGAAATACAAGAAGGAGCAAATATACAAGATAGTGGAAGCCGACAAGGGACGCAGCATGACATTAGAGACGGTGGACGGCGAACGCTTCACCGTTGCCGCCAACCACCTCGGCTGTTCAGAGGAGGATTACGACAAGAAAATCGCGTCAGGCTCGTTTGTCGAATACGCTGGTGAATGGTGGCTCAACGGCTTCGTTTCTTTCAACGATAATCCTGAAAGTTTTGAGAAAATGAAGGAGTTGAAAGAAGGCTACAAGAAACTCCGTCCCGTCTGCGACAAACTAATCGTCGACAACGGCGGCAGCCGTCTTTTCCATTTCGCCGACACCAAGGAACTGGAGAAATTCCTGCTTGATAAGCTCCCCCACACGCAAGCCGCGGAAGTGAATATCCCCAAGGACAAGGAGAAACTCACCCTCTTCATTCCCGACGGCGACGTGGATTTCTATGTGTACCCCTTTGGCGCATACAGCATAAAGGACGGCAACCCGTATTATAACGAGAAATGGGCGAAAAACCAGGCGTTGAATTTCGCACTTTCGGTAGCGCCCGTTATGCGAGACTATCTTATCGAGCACAACCTCCTGCCCGATGCCACGATAAACTCCAACCGGGGGCTGGAACACGGAAACAGGATAGTGCAGGACAACTTCGACTTCCTCGTAAAGGCAGTGACGGCGAACCTTTAGACTTTGAGGGCGCATCCCGCGGAATAAGGGTGGACAAATGCGGCAAAAGGCTTGCAGAAAGTACTTTTGCCGCATTTGTCCACCCTTTTTATGCGTTTGTCCACCGTCGTTACGGGCAACTTTGCGACCTTTGCCGCAGAAATTGCTAACCGATAAAAACAATCAAGGAAATGAAACTGAAATTCATTGCGGCAGCCGCACTGGCTGCAAGCGTTGTGGTCGGCGCGGAGGCGCGCAAGATCCACACCATCGGCGACTCGACGATGGCAACCTACGACGAGAACACCACCGTGACACGCGGTTGGGGACAGATGTTCCAGCAGTTCTTCAAGGGCGACATCACCGTGAACAACCGCGCCAAGAACGGCGCCAGCAGCAAGAGCTTCTATATGGAAGCCCCCTACTGGCAGTCGGTGAAAAAGCAGATAGAAGCCGGCGACTACGTGCTGATACAGTTCGCCCACAACGACGAGAAGACGAGCGGCTGCGACGGCGACGAGCTTAAAGCCTACTACAAGAGCATCGGCGACGAGACGAAGGCCGCCGCCACCGACTACCGCGGCACCACCGCCAGCGGCACCTACAAGGAGTATCTGCGCAAGTATGTAGAGGAAACCCGCGCCCTCGGCGCGACACCGGTTCTCGTGGGTGCGATATGCCGCAAGTATTTCGACGGCTCGATAATCCGCAGGAACGGCCGCCACGACCTCGGCGACAAGTTCGACCTGCTGAAAGACGGCGTGCTCACCACCGGCAACAAGGTGGCGGCCGACGACCACACCTACGACTATCCCTACCAGATGAAACAGGTGGCTGAGGAGATGGGAGTGCAATACCTCGACCTCACCACCGCCACCAAAGAACTTTACGAGAGCTACGGCGACGCCAAGGCCAACTCGCTCCTCTTCGACGGCAACGGCAGCACCCACACCTCGGCGATGGGGGCTACCCTCATAGCGCGCCTCGCCGCCCAGCTCATGCAGAAAGCCGGCATCCTGACGGAGAACATCAACCTGACGAGCGACCTCAGCGTGAACCCCGCTGCCCTCGATTTCGGCAAGGCTTACAAGGGGCAGACCGTGACCAAGGACCTGCAGATAAACGGCTTCGACCTCACCCCTACGGAAGGCACTGTGACCGTTACGGCGAGCGGCGCGATACTCGTATCAACCGACGGCGAGAACTATTCACAGTCAGCCACCCTCAGCTATAAGGAAGCCAACATGATAGGCGCGGTTAAGGTGAAATGTGACTTCTCCGCCCCTGGCGACATACAGGAGACAGTCACCGTGACTTGTGGCGACAAGACAGTGCAAGTACCCGTTAGCGGCACCTGCATCGAACTCGCCGACGGCGTTCCCACGTCGGCATACTGGCGGCTGGAGAAAGACGACGAGTGTACCGCCGAAGGACCCGTGAACCCGGTGGGCGAGACATACAGCGAGATGAAGCTCCAGAAATACTCAGCCCCCAACGCCAACACCACATGGCCCGAAGGCACGGGCTTCGACGCGACGCGCAAGGTGCAGCGCAACATCATCGAGGGCGAGGCGTGGCCGGCCGGCGAAATCGACGAGGTTTCCACACGATGGATAGAGTTCGCCGCAAAGCCCGCCAAAGGCACGAAGATTAACGTGAACGAAATCAGCATGTACGTGTGCGGCTGCGGCGGCAACGGTATGCGCTGCAAGGTGTACTATTCCAAGGAAGCCGACTTCGCCAACGCGGTGAACATCGCCGACTTCTCTGGCGCGATGAAAGCCAACGACATGATGGAGGTGAAGGCAACCCCGGTGCTCGAACTCGGCGAGGACGAGACACTCCGCGTGCGCATCTACCCCTGGTATAACGGTTCGGCTACGGGCAAGACAATCTGCGTGAGCGACGTGAAGATAAGCGGCATGGCGGTGGACAGCACCAGCGGCATCACCACCGTGGACAATGCCAGCGCAGAGCAGCCCACCTTATATTATAGCATGGACGGCATACGCCAGGGCGGTTTGCAGAAAGGGCTGAACATAGTCCTGCAGAACGGCAAGGCAAAGAAAATCCTAAACTAAGAAGACATGAAAAGCAACAGAATACTAAAAGTCCTCGCCGCCGCGGCGGTAATGCTCGCGGGGTGGGGCGGCGCGAAGGCGGCGGATGCCATCGACGTGAAGGACGCGACGGTTACGTGGGCGTTCAACAAGGGCGCGGACAACGCCTCGGCGGCGGAAGTCTCCGTGCTGGAGGCAATTTCCACCACCAGTTTCACGCTCGGCTCTAAGCTCTATTTCAACGGACTGCAGGGCGGCACTATGTCGAAACTCAACCCCACGGAAAAGATAAGCAACGCCCGCGACGAGGCATCCTACGTGATGTTCAGCATCGTACCCAAGAAAGGCGTGAAATTCACCCCCACGGGCATCGCCTTCAAGTCGCAGAAATGCGGCACCAGCGGCGGCACGCTCGACGTGGTGGCAAAGAGCGGCGACACGGCGGAAGACCTCGCCAAGGGCTTCAACCCCGAGCGCAACAGCGTGTCGGAGAGCAACCTCAGCGTGACAGCCATAAAGGAGGCGGAGCAGGAGGTGGACTTCTATTTCTACGTGTATAACCTCGCCGCCAACAAGCAGCTCGCCCTCAGCGACGTTGTTGTTACGGGAGAACTCAACGGAACGCCGGTCTCAGTTCCTGTCTACACCCTCAGCGTGGACATCGCAGACGAGGCGGCAGGAACGGTGAGCGTGAACCCCTCGGGCGACAGATTCGACGATGGTACTACGGTGACGCTCACCGCCACGGAGAACTTCGGCTACCACTTCGCCGGATGGAGAGACAACAACGGCGGGGCCACGGTGACGGACAACCCCTATACCTTCTCCCTCACCGCCAACGCCTCCTACACCGCCACATACACCAAGAACAACGTGTATGCCCTCAACCTGAAACTTAACGGCGGCGCCAACGCCAACCTCGTGCAGTTCTCGCCCGAGGGCAACGTGGTGAACGGCGTACACCACTACGAGGAAGGCACCGACGTGAAGCTCACCGCCCTCAACAACCGCATCATCACCTTCACCAACTGGGAGGACAACACCACCGCCGCGGAGCGCGAGGTGAAAATGGACGGCGAGAAGAACGTGGAGGCGAATTTCTCAGCCGCCGACTACATCGTGGGCTGGGACCTCTACAACGACACTCCCTCGGCAGAGCGCGCCGCCGATTACAAGGCGGAAAGCGACAACGCCGGGCTTCTCTCCCTGCGCAACGCCGAGGGGCAGACCTCATCATGGCTCTCCTGCGGGGCGCAGAAAGGCGGACAGAACGGCAAGTACGCCGCCCGCTGCTGGAAGAAACTCACCGACAAATACTATTTTGAAATATCCTTCTCCACCGTTGGCTACACCAACGTTGTTCTCTCCGCCGCCGTGGGCGACGACTTCAACGCCCACAGCATCGTGAACGCCGAATATTCACTCGACGGCGTGAACTACACCAAGTTCGGCACATACAACCTCCCCTCGCGCGGCTGGGACTCGCAGGAGTTCGCCGTCCCCTCTGAGGCGGCAGGACAGAAGACGGTGCGCGTGCGCTTCATGCCCGACTACGACTCGCCCCTCGTTGGCTCGACGGGCGACTATGACGGACTTGCCGTGGCTGAAATCTTCGTGCTCGCCGACAAGGAACAGACCGACGACACCACAGCCCCGAAACTCCTCTCCTCGATACCGGCAGACAACGGCACGGGGGCAACGGCAAACGGTTCGGTAATCCTCACCTTCGACGAGAAAGTGGTGGCGGCCGACGGCAGTTATGCCACGCTCAACGGCGAGACCCTCAAGCCCACGGTGAGCGGCAAGACGGTGGTGTATCAGTACACCGGGCTGAAATATTCCACCCTCTACGCCTTCACCCTCCCCTCCGGGATGATACTCGACCGCAGCGGCAACGCATTTGAGGGAGTGACCGTGAACTTCACCACCATGGACCGCATCCAGCCCGAAGCTCGCGTGTATGACGCAGTTGTGGCGCAGGACGGAACAGGTGACTACACCACAGTTCAGGCAGCCATCGACGCAGCCCCCGCAAACCGCGTCAAGCCGTGGCTCATCTTCATCAAGCAAGGCACTTACAAGGAGCACGTGGACCTGCCGGCGACAAAGCCGTATCTGCACTTCATCGGACAGGGGCGCGACAAGGTGTTCATCAGCGACGACAAGCTCTGCGGCGGAGCAAACGCCCTCTCCGTGGACAAGGGAGCTACTTTCGTGGCGCACGCCGCCAACCTCTTCTTCGAGGGACTCAGCTTCGTCAATTCCTATGGCGTGGAGAAGAACGACGGACCACAGGCACTCGCCCTCAACACTGAGAACGACCGCATCGTGCTCAACAACGTGGGAATGTACAGCTATCAGGACACATGGATAACCACCAGCAAGCCCAACTACCGCCACTACGTGAAAAACTCCTTCATCGAGGGAGCGGTGGACTTCATCTACAACAGCGGAAACGTGTTCTTCGACAGCGACACCATAAACATCGTGCGCAAGAGCGGCGGCTACATCGTCGCGCCGTCGCACACCAAGGACACCAAGTGGGGCTACGTCTTCATGAACAACGTCATCACCGCCCCCGGCGTGCCTTCGGAAACGTCGGTATGGCTCGGCCGTCCGTGGCACAACTTCCCCAAGACCGTGTTCATCAACACCAAGGCGGAGGTTACGATACCCGCCACGGGGTGGTATGAGACGATGGGCGGACTGCCAGCGCTGTGGGCTGACTACAACACCGTGGACGGCGACGGAAACCCCGTGGACCTTTCTCACCGCCGCGACACCTACTGGTATATGGACAACGGCACCAAGGTGGAGGGCAAGGCCAAGAACTACCTCACCGACGAGGAGGCCGTGCAGTACACCGTTAAGAACGTGCTCTCCGGCGACGACAACTGGCAGCCGGAAATCCTCACTGAGGCTTGCGAGGCTCCGCAGCCCGTGGTCAGCGGCGACAGGATAACATGGCCGGCAGTGCCTTACGCCATCTGCTACGTGATAACACGCGACGGCAAGGTGGAGGGCTTCACCACCGCCACTTCCGTTGAATACCAAAAGGGCAGCGAATACCTGATACAGGCCGCCAACGAATACGGCGGACTGAGCCGCGCGGCGAAGCCCGGCGACGCGACAGCCATTAACGGTGCGTCAGCCGATGACAGCGAGTTCAGTGCCGATGCCGTCTATTCAGCCTCCGGCGTGCGCCAGGCGGCGGTAGGCAAGGGTCTTAACATCCTCACCGGCGGCGGCAAGAGCCGCAAGGTAATGGTAAAGTAAAGTTTAGTAGATATTAGATAAGTGAAATCAGTCCGGAAGTTCCATGCGATATGGGGCTTCCGGACTTTATGGTTTTTGGAAACCTTGGTTACAATTAATGAAAATTCGTGGTAAATTAATGAAAATTTATGTTCAAAAGAAAACAAATATTTTTGTTGAACACGAATTTCCAAGAATTAACCATGAATTATTCATGAATTTATTTT
>CAVHWJ010000011.1:0-22207 GCA_963639565.1 uncultured Prevotella sp.
TTGCCGAAGAGCTTTTTCATGTTCTTCTCCCTCGTCCTGTCCATAATCAGGAAGAGGTCCACAAGCCACCACACGCCGAGTCCTCCGCAGGTAAAGAGTTTCAGTATGCCCAGTCCCACGTCGCCAGCATATATCCTGTCGATGCCGTAGCCGCCAAGGAGTATAGAGATTACGAGAGCTATCGTGGGGTCTTTCATCTGGGAGAACAGGAGGTTCGCCGTATTGAAATCCATTGTCAGCAACTGTTCCTTCACCGTGGGCAGATACGCCGCCGGCAGTTTGCTGCCGTATATCACCACCATTTGATTTGCCTGATTTGCATCCATTGTCTATTCCTTATTTTATATTCCTAATATATTCCTCACCACCATCCAAGCCATAAACGTCGCCACATAGCCCCACACCACACAGCGGTTTTCTATCACCGCCGCCAACCTGTCGCGCGCCCTGCCCTGCGGCATAAGCCACTCCACTACGAACAACGCCGCGTATGGCAGTGCCAAGGCGAGATAACAGTTATAGCCAAACGCCTCCGCCACGCGCCCGTTGAGCAGGGCGTGGAAGAAACGCTGTATTCCGCAAGCCGGACAGCTCAGTCCGGTTACAAGTTTAAACGGACATTTGGGCGCCAGTTCCGACGACACCGGGTTGATGAGGTAAAGTCCGGCGAGAACCGCCACCGCCGCCAAGACTGGGACAGTCTTCCGCCGGAAACTCTCAATACTCGTCAGCCGCATAAATGCTCGTGAAGAAGCTCCGCTTCCACTCGAAGATCTCGTCGTCGCGGAAGAAGCGTTTGAGTTCCACCGCCGCGGTCTCCTTGGAGTCGGACGTATGCACCACGTTCTCCTGGAAGCTCATGCAGTAGGTGCCGCGGATAGTTCCCGGGGCTGCTTTCCTGCCGTTGGTCGCCCCGGCGAGGGTGCGCACCGTCTCCACCGCGTCCACGCCGCCGAGGCACAACGCCACCACGGGAGCCGCCATCATCGAGTCCTTCACCTGCTGGAAGAAGGGCTTGCCGCTGAGGTGGGCGTAGTGTTCGCTCAGGATTTTATCGTCGAGCTGCATCATCTTGAGACCGCAGATTTGCAGTCCCTTTTTCTCGAACACGCTGATTATCTCTCCTGCCAAGCCGCGCTGCATGGTGCAGGGCTTGAGCAGCACCAAAGTCTTTTCCAATGCCATAGGTTATGCTGTTATGTTTTAATTCCGTGTAAAGGTAATCAAAAATAACGGGTCGGCAAGGGTTTGGCGAACAAAATAACATTACTTGTGTTATAAAAGCATTATTTCTGCCATGCGGCTTGGGCTTTATTGCATAATTATTGTACTTTTGCAGATATATACACAACGAGTTTCAAAACAGGAAGGTGAAAAATAAGAAGATACCCAACATCGCGGTGAAACTGGTGCTGCCGGTACTGCTCGGCGGCGTGATACTGTATTGGATGTACCGCGACTTTGACTTCGGGCGCATCGGGCGCGTGATGCTCCACGACATGGACTGGACGTGGATGATTCTCTCCCTGCCCTTCGGCGTCACGGCGCAGCTGTTCCGCGGCATAAGGTGGCGGCAGACGCTCGAACCCGTGGGCGAACGCCCGCGCCTTTCCACGTGCGTGTATTCCATATTCCTGTCGTATGCCGCCAGTCTCGTGGTGCCGCGCATCGGCGAGTTCACGCGCTGCGGTGTGTTGAGCCGCCGCGACGGGGTGTCGTTCCCCAAGGCTCTCGGCACGGTGGTGACGGAGCGCGCCATCGACACGCTGCTCGTAATGGCGGTGACAGGCGTCACGCTGCTCGCACAGATGCGGATGTTCAGGATTTTCTTCAAAAACACCGGCACAAGCCTCGACACCATCCTCAGCAGCTTCTCCCCCACCGGCTATCTCGTCACGGGGGTGTGCGCCGCAGCGGTTCTCGTGCTGCTGCATTTCCTGCTCAAGCGGCTCGCCTTCTACGACAAGGTGAAGTCCACCATGAGCGGCATCTGGCAGGGCATGATGTCGCTGAGGAGCGTGAAGAACATCCCGCTGTTCATCCTCCTCACCCTCGGCATCTGGGGCAGCTATTTCATGCACTATTACCTCACCTTCTTCTGCTTCGGCTTCACCTCTGGACTGGGCTTGATGTGCGGTCTCGCCACGTTCGTCGTGGGCAGCATCGCCGTGATAGTGCCTACGCCCAACGGTGCAGGGCCATGGCATTTCGCCGTGAAGACGATGATCCTGCTCTACGGGGCTACGGCGATGAGCGGCGCAAGCGTCACTGAGGACGAAGCCCTGTCGTTCGTGCTGATAGTACACACGGTGCAGACGATGCTCGTCGTACTGCTCGGCGTGTGGGCGTGGATTGCCCTCAGTACGGGGAAGAGGAGAATGGCGGAAAAGGAGGGCAACAGAATTGCCGATTCATAAAACACACAGAGTTACCAATTCATAAATACATATAAGTTATGAGTGAAATCAGAAACCTTAAGCCAGAGATTCTCTGGAAGAATTTCGACGAGCTGACACAAGTGCCGCGCCCGTCAGGTCATTTGGACAAAGTAAGGGCGTTCCTGCTCGAGTTCGCCAAGCGCGCCGGCGTGGAGGCGTTCCAGGACCCCGCAGGGAATATCGTTATGCGCAAGCCCGCCACTCCGGGCATGGAGAACCGCAAGACGGCCATTATGCAGGCGCACATGGACATGGTGCCGCAGAAAGACCCGAAGAGCACGCACAACTTTGAGACCGACCCCATCCAGACGTGGATCGACGGCGAGTGGGTGAAAGCGAAAGGCACAACCCTGGGCGCGGACGACGGCATCGGCGTGGCTGCAATCATGGCGGTAATGGAGGACAAGACGCTGAAACACGGTCCGCTGGAGGCTCTCATCACCGCCGACGAGGAGACGGGGATGTACGGGGCTAACGACCTGCCCGAGGGCGAACTGACCGGCGAGATACTGCTCAACCTCGACACCGAGGACGAGGGACAGCTCATCATCGGCAGCGCGGGCGGCGTGGACATCACCGCGACGCTCGACTACAAGGAGGCTGAGACGGACAAGGACGACATCGCCGTGGCGGTGTCGGTGAAGGGGCTGAAGGGCGGTCACTCCGGACTGGAAATCGGCCTGGGCAGGGGCAACGCCAACAAGATGCTGGTACGCATCGTGCGCGAGGCCATCAGCGACGACGACGCGCGCCTGGCTTCTTGGCACGGCGGCAATATGCGCAACGCCATTCCCTTTGAGGCTACCGCAGTGCTCACCATGCCAAAGGAGAACAAGGAGGATTTCCTCGCGCTGGCGGCTGACTACAAGGATGATTTCAACGCCGAGTTCAAGGGCATCGAGGGCGAAATCGACGTGGTGGTGGAGGATGTCCCCCTGCCGGCAACGGAGGTGCCCGAGGAGATACAGGACAACATCGTGGACGCTCTCTATGCAGCCCACAACGGCGTGTGGCGTTATATCCCCTCTATCCCGAACATCGTGGAGACTTCTTCCAACCTCGCAATCGTGGACATCGAGGGCGGCAAGGCAGCCGTAAAGATCCTCGCGCGCAGTTCGAGCGAGAGCGTGAAGGCAGAGATCGCCAGTTCGCTGGCCAGCTGCTTCAGCATGGCAGGGATGAAGGTGGAGTTCAGCGGCGAATACGGCGGCTGGGACCCGAACCCCGACAGCGAACTCATCAAGGAGATGCGCCGCATTTACAATGAGCTGTTCGGCAACGAGCCCACCGTTGAGGTGGTTCACGCCGGTCTTGAATGTAGCATCATCCTGAGCAAATACCCGGGTCTCGACATCTGTTCATTCGGCCCGACATTGCGCTCTCCCCACACTCCCAACGAGCGTTGCCTCTGGGCTACGGTTCCCAAATTCTGGGACTTGCTCGTGAAGACTCTCGAAGAAATCCCGACGAAATAATCAAGGCATATAGCTACAATTAATGAAAATTCGTGGTTAATTCACGGAAATTTATGTTCAAAAGGAAATAAATATCTTTTTGACACGAATAGCCATGAATTAACCACGAATTATTCATAAATTAATTTTGTCAATACTAATGGAACGATGAATAGTTCCCATTGTTGAATAGTTACCGGGCTTTTTTGAAAACGTTAAATTTCCCCATATTTCTTTACACCTTGCCGTTATTAGAAAAAGAAACAGTAATTTTGCAGTCCGCACTGCGTCCGCACGAAAGGAAACGCGGCTTGCAAGCGATACCGTAACAAGCATAACATAACAGAGAAGTAGATCTTCCATTACGATAAAGTGAGAAAGAAATCCACTGTATTCATACTGCTCTTCACCTTTCTCTTTGTCATGGCCGGCACTTATTCGCCGCCGCCCGGGAAAGGCAAAAAGCAGAAAAAGCATAACATCGCGACAGCCCTCGCCGACACGCTGGGGACTGACTCTCTGTTATCCCACACCCACAACGCGGAACCCGACACCACCCTCATGGACTCCATGGCTCTCGCCATATTCCGGCACAACCGCCACGTGGACGACTCCATCCGCCTCGACAGCATGAACAGGGCGAAATCCACAGGCATCGAGTCGCCGGTGAAGTTCGCCGCCGCCGACTCCATGGTCTACGACGCGGCGAGCAAATACGCGTTCCTCTACGGCAAGTCAAACGTGACGTACCAGAACATGGACCTGAAGAGTGCCGACATCAGGATGAACATCGACAGCAGTCTCGTTCACGCCACCGGCGCACTCGACACTCTCGGCAAACTCCAGGACAGGCCGATATTCAAAATGGGCGACACGCAGTATGACAGCGACACCATAGCCTTCAACTTCAAGACGAAGAAGGGCTTTATTAATAATGTATATACGGAGCAGCAGGACGGGTTCCTCACCAGTCAGCGGTCGAAGCGCAACGACAAGGGGGAGCTTTTCCTTGAACACGGCAGATACACCACCTGCGACGCGGAGCACCCCGATTTCTACATCGCCCTCTCGCGCGCCAAGGTGCGCCCGGGCAAGGACGTGGTGTTCGGTCCTGCGTATCTCGTGGTGGAGGACGTGCCTCTGCCGCTCGCTATCCCCTACGGCTTCTTCCCCTTCTCAAAGAGCTATTCCAGCGGCTTCATCATGCCCACCTACGGCGACGAGAGTTCGCGCGGCTTCTACCTGCGCGACGGCGGATATTATTTCGCCATGAGCGACAAGTGGGACTTGAAACTCCTCGGCGAGATTTACACCAAGGGTTCGTGGGGCGTGTCGGCGGCGAGCAACTATCGCAAGCGGTACAAATACAGCGGCAGCTTCTATTTCAGCTATCAGGACACGGAGAGCGGCGACAAGGGAATGCCCGACTTCTCCAAGCAGGAGAGCTTCAAAATCCAGTGGAGCCACAGGCAGGACGCAAAGGCCAACCCGTTCTCCTCGCTCTCGGCGAGCGTGAACTTCGCCACGTCGAGCTACGAGCGCAACAACCTCACGAGCATGTACAACCCGCAGACGCTGACGCAGAGCACCAGGACTTCTTCCGTGAGCTGGAGCACGTCGTTCTCAAGCATCGGCATGACGATAAGCGGAACGGCGAACCTGAACCAGAACATGCGCGACTCGTCGGTGGCGATCACCTTGCCCGACCTCAATATTTCCGTGAGCCGCTTCTATCCCTTCAAGCGCAAGCGCGCCGCGGGAAGCCAGCGGTGGTACGAGAAGATTTCGATGAGCTACACGGGTAGTCTGCGCAACAGCATCAACACCAAGGAGGACAAGCTGCTAAAGTCTAACCTCATAAAGGACTGGAGCAACGGCATGCAGCACCAGATTCCTATCAACGGCAACTTCACGCTCTTCAACGTCATAAACATCAACCCGTCGTTCACCTTCACCGACCGAATGTACACCAACCGCGTGGAGCAGAGCTGGGACACGGAGAACCAGACCGTGAAGCGCGACACCACATACGGTTTCTATAACGTCTACAACTGGTCTCTCAGCGTGAGCGCGTCCACCAAGGTCTACGGCTTCTGGGTGCCCAACCGCAAGATTTTCGGCAACAAGATCCAGGCGATACGCCACGTCATAACGCCCACAATATCCTACAACTACGCACCGGACTTCAGCGCGAGCCGCTACGGATATTACAAGACCTACCAGAAGACCGACGCTCAGGGCAACGTAACAATGGAGACGTATTCGCCCTATCAGGGCGCGCTGTTCAGCGTGCCGGGCAGGGGCAAGACGGGGAGCATCTCGATGTCGCTGTCGAACAACATCGAGATGAAGGTGAAGTCGGACAAGGACTCCACGGGCTTCAAGAAACTGAGCATCATCGACGAACTGGGCGCCAGCATGAGCTATAACATGGCGGCGAAGGAGAAGCAGTGGAGCGACCTCTCGATGACAATCCGACTGAAATGGTGGAAGAACTACACGTTCAACATGAACGCCGTGTTCGCCACCTACGCCTACGAACTCGACAAGGACGGCAAGCCCTACGTGGGCAACCGCACGGAATGGAGCCACGGACGCTTCGGACGCTTCCAGGGTATGTCGCAGAACATTTCCTATACGCTCAACCCCGAAAAACTCAAAAAACTCTTCGGCGGCGGCAAGGGCGATGACGATGACGACTCTTCGTCGAAAGACGACGGCGACACCGGGGTGGAGTCGAACGTGGACGACGACATGATAAAGGCGCAGCACGGAGCGAAGAAGAACGCCAGCAAGGCGGAGACCGACGACGACGGCTACATGAAATTCTCCATGCCGTGGTCGCTCACCTTCGGCTACGGCATCACGATGAGCGAGAACACGTCGGGAAGGTTCAACACCAACACGATGCGCTACCCCTACAAGTTCACGCAGAACCTCAATGTCAGCGGCAACGTGCGCATCAGCGACGGGTGGAACATCAGCTTCTCCTCGGGCTACGATTTCGAGCGTCACTCGCTGTCGATGACCACGGCTTCGCTCCAGCGCGACCTCCACTGTTTCAGCATGAGCTGCTCCGTGGTGCTCGCGCCATACACGTCATACAATTTCTCGTTCCGCTGCAACGCCGCCACGCTCACCGACGCGCTGAAATACGACAAGCGCAGCAGTTACAGCAACGCCGTGCAGTGGTATTGACAAAGGGAATTGTGCGTGGATTAAAAGAAAAACGTCTTAATATTTAAGGAATATGAAGAAGATGATTTTACTGGCTGCCGCCGCAATCTGTGCGGTGTCTTGCCAAGAGAGCCTGGAGGAACGCGCCGCACGCGAGGCGAGGGAGTTCACCGACAAGAACTGTCCGGCGAAGATGTCCGACGCGGTGACGACCGACAGTCTGGTGTTCGACGCCCCCACCCTCACGCTCCACTACTGCATGTCGGTCAGCGGACCTGCCGACACCACGGCGATACTGAAGGACCAGCTGCGGCGCGACATGGTGGCGGCGCTGAAGGGCAACACCGCCATACAGCGGTACAAGGAGGCGGGATTTAACTTCAAGTACACGTTCTGCTCCACCAAGCACAAGGGCGAGGTGCTCTACGAGACCACCATCACCCCCAAGGACTACGGCACTGACAAAAAGAAGAAATAAAACCTTTGAAAAATGGCACAATTAGTTATCAACAATTACGATGAGTTCGCCGCTTATCTCGGCAAGGAACTCGGCACGTCGGACTACGTGGAACTCTCTCAGGAGCGCATCAACATGTTTGCCGACGCCACTCTCGACCACCAGTGGATTCACGTGGACACGGAGAAGGCAAAGACCGACAGCCCCTACAAGACCACCATAGCCCACGGCTATCTCACGCTCTCAATGCTGCCCCACCTGTGGAACCAGATTATCAAGGTGAACAACCTGAAGATGATGGTGAACTACGGCATGGACAAGATGAAGTTCGGCCAGGCCGTGAAGTCGGGCGAGAGCGTACGCCTCGTAACCTCACTGCTCTCTATCGCCAACCTGCGCGGCGTGGTGAAGGCGGAGATAAAGTTCCGCATCGAAATCAAGGAGAGCGGCAAGAAGGCTCTCGAGGGCGTGGCAACGTTCCTCTATTATTTTGAATGACCGCCGGTCTCCATTCCGGCTTCCCCCATTTACGGAACTCTTTGCAACGTGTGTTGCAGGGAGTTCCGTTTTTTGTAACCCCTTTTTAATAATCTTGTAACACGGGATACAAGCGGCACGTCATACATTTGGCGTACTTTTGCAGCAGAATTAAACATCCTCTATTTTTATGAAAGAAATGAAGAAGTCCGGCATCAGCGGACTGAAAAAGGAGTTAAGGACCGACGACAAACTGGAAAAGCTCGTCATCGACTATGCCATCAGGAAGACCTCCGGCAGCCGCAAGGACATCGACGGAGTGTATTACTCCAAGAACGGCCGTCACCTCATCATGGCGTCCAAGAGCCTCAGCGGCGAATACACCGTGTGCGAGGGCGTGAGGGAAATCGACGCCGACGCTTTCTGGGGCTGCGCCTATCTGGAGCGGCTCGTCTTGCCCGAGGGCATTGAGACGATAGGCCACGAGGCTTTCGGCAAGTGCATCTCGCTGAAGGAAATCACCGTTCCGCAGAGCGTCACCAAACTTGGCGTAAACCCCTTCATCGGTCTCCACGGCATCAGCGTGCGCAGCCTGTCGCCCTCAGTGATGTGCGACGGCAACGCCGTCTACACCGACAACGGCAAGACGCTCGTGGCTTTCATCTCCTCGTGCAAGGATTTCTGCGTCCCCGAGGGTGTGGAATATATCGGCGAAAAGGCTTTCTCAGGCAAGCGCAACTTGCAGCGCGTCTCCCTGCCGCAGTCGCTCAAGGTAATCGACGACGAGGCGTTCTTCGACTGCGACGCCCTGCTGTCCGTCACCCTCCCCTCCTCCGTCGGGACAATCGGCCAGTGCGCCTTCAGCGACTGCCTGTCATTGAAGCGCGTGGAGTTCATGTCTATTCCCTCGAAAATCAAGCGCACGGTCTTCACCGGCTGCGAGAACATCCGCGAAATAATCATCCCACAAGACCCCGACGGCAAATTCAAGAAGATAAGGAGGGATTTTGAGGATTGCTTTGTGGAGAAGGGGAAGAAAGCGAAAGACAATCAAGACCACTCGGACAGCTCAGACTTCTCAGACAACTCCGAGAAGTCCGAGAAGTCTGAGAAGTCCCCCAAAACAAAAACCCAGAAATAGCCATGAAATCCCTCCCCTACATCGACCGCGACCTCAGCTGGATGTATTTCAACCACCGCATCCTGCGCGAGGCGCAGCGCGAGGACATCCCCCTGCTCGAACGCCTCTCGTTCCTCGGCATCTACTCCAACAACCTCGACGAGTTCTTCCGCGTGAGGATGGCGTCGCTAAACCGCCTCTATGAGTCGGTGGACAAGAGTGCGAAGAAGGAGCGCGAACGGCTCAAGTCCACAATCAAGACTATCAACAAGCTCAACGAGGCGTACAGCGCGGAATACACCGAGACGACCGACCACGTTTTCAAGCTCCTCGAAGACCACAGCATCCGGCTGCTCAACGAAACACAGCTCAACGAAGAGCAGGAACGCTTCATCCGCGATTTCTACTACGACAAACTCAACGGCGCCACCAACCCGATATGGCTCGACAACCTCCAAGAAATAGGCAAGCTGCAAGACAACCACATCTACCTCATCGTGAAGAAGACGGAGATAACCGAGGCGTTCGGCAAGAAGCCCAAGACCGACTATGCCGTGATAAAAGTGCCCGACCACGTGTTCTCGCGCTTCATCACGCTGCCGCCGAGCGGCGGCTTCCAGAACGCCATGTACCTCGACGACGTGGTGCGCTTCTGTCTGCCGCTCATCTTCATCGGCTTCAAGCCGAGCACCTTCGAGGCGTATTCGTTCAAGTTCACCAAGGACGCCGAAATGGAAATGGAGAACGGTTCCGACTACGGCGTGCTGCAGCTCATCGCCAAGGGCGTGAACAGCCGCAAGAAGGGCGAGCCGGTGCGCATCATCTACGACCGCCTAATGCCAAAGGACATGCAGAAGAAGATAATGGCGCGCCTCAACGTGGAGCACCTCGACGCGGCACTGCCCAGCGGCAGATACCAGAACCACAAGGACTTGATGAAATTCCCCGACTTCGGCCACAAGGAACTGAAATACCCCAAGTGGGAACACACGCTGAAAGAGGAGTTCCGTAAGCAGGAGAGCATCCTGAAGCAGATCCGCGAGAAAGACAGGTTCATCCATGTGCCTTACAACTCTTTCGACGCTTACATCCGCGTGCTCCGCGAGGCCGCGCTGCACCCCGACGTGAAGGAGATAAAGACAACGCTCTACCGACTGGCCTCCGACTCCAAGGTGGTGAAGGCACTGGCCTGCGCCGCGCGCAACGGCAAGAAGGTGACAGCCGTGGTGGAACTCCTGGCGCGCTTCGACGAGCAGAGCAACATCAAGTGGAGCAAGATGATGCAGGAGGAGGGCATCAACGTCATCTTCGGCGTGGAGGGATTGAAGGTTCACTCCAAACTGCTCTATATCGAATCGAAGAAGGGCAGCATAGCCTGTATCGGCACGGGCAACTTCCATGAGGGCAACGCCAAAATCTACACCGACTATCTGATGATGACGGCGCGCAAGGACATTGTGAGCGAGGTGAACCGCGTGTTCGACTTCATCAACCGCCCCTTCACGCAGCCGCGCTTCCGCGAACTGCTCGTCTCGCCAAACTCCATGAAGACGCGGCTCCTGCAACTGCTCAACAACGAGATAAAGAACGCCAAGGCCGGCAAGGAGGCGTGGCTGAAAATGAAGATAAACCATATCACCGAACCCGACATGGTGCAGAAGCTCTACGCCGCTTCCAAGGCCGGGGTGAAGATAGAGTTGCTCGTGCGCGGCAACTGCTCCCTCGTTCCCGGCATCCCCGGCACGAGCGACAACATTAAGGTTGTGGGCATCATCGACCGCTACCTGGAGCACTCGCGCATCATCATCACGTGCAACAACGGCCAGCCGCGCTATTTCATCGGCAGTGCCGACTGGATGCCGCGCAACCTGCTCAACCGCATCGAGGTTTACACCCCGGTGTATGACATCGACATGCAGCGCGACCTCCTGCGCACCGTGGAATACGGCCTCGCCGACACCTGCAACGGCCGCCTCGTGGACGGCCACGGCAACGACCCGATACAGACCTCCCCCGACGGCACAAAATTCCGCTCACAGGAAGAGCTGCACAAAAAGACGTGCCGGCAGCAATAGCCTATCAGTCATCTTGTGCATAATATGCCCATTATGCCTATCAGTCCTATAACTCCCATTAGTCCCATAACTCCCAGTTCTCCCATAACTCCCAAAAAACCTATCCCATGATCCAAGGCTTCGACATCTCCTACAACGCCGCCGCCATCGACATCGGCTCCAACGGCGCGCGTCTCCTCATCAAGAATTTCTTCCGCAAGAACGGTTGCGGCGAACCCAAAATCACGCGTGTGATGTATATGCGCGTGCCGCTGCGCCTCGGCAAGGACGTGTTCACCCTCGGCAAAATCTCCAAGGAACGCGAGGAGAAGATGCGCGAGATGCTAAAGGCGTTCAAGCATATCATGCGCCTCAACGACGTGGTGACCTACCGCGCCTGTGCCACCTCAGCCATGCGAGACGCCGAGAACGGCGAGAAAGTGCTGCGCCGGCTCTACAAGAAGACAGGCATCCGCGTGGAGATTATCCGCGGACAGGAAGAGGCGCAGCTGCTCTGCAACAATATGCTGGAGAACAGCGGCTGCGCCACCGGCGACTACGCCTATATCGACGTGGGCGGCGGCAGCACCGAGATTTCGCTCATCCATAACGGCATCCTCGCCCACAGCAAGTCGTATGACATCGGTACGCTGAGGATGCTCAGCGGCAAGGTGCCGCCCTCAGCCATCGAGGAGATGAAAACCGACCTCTCGCTCTACGCCCGCGAGATTCCCGACATCAACCTCATCGGTTCGGGCGGCAACATCAACAAGCTCTTCAAGCTAACCCACGGCAAGAAAGACCCCAAGGTGATTCTCGTGGACGAGATACGCGACATCTGCGACTGCCTGAAGCCACTCAGCATCGAGGAGCGCATAGAGCAGTTCGGCCTGAAGCCCGACCGCGCCGACGTTATCATCCCTGCCGCCGAAATCTACGTCACCGCCGCCGAAGCCCTCGGCTGCTCCGCAATCAACGTCCCCAACATCAGCCTTGCCGACAGCATCGTGGACGGGATCAAGGAAAAGGAAAATGAAGAATGAAGAGTGAAGATTGAAGGATTGAAAACGTGCAGGAAAAGTTATGTTCAAAGCTTTTGAACTTATGTTCAAAGCTTTTGAACTTATGTTCAGAACTTTTGAACTTACGTTCAAAGCTTTTGAACATAACTTTTCCTGCACGTTCATTCCTCCCATTCCTCCCGGTTCTCCGATTAGTCCCATTACTTCCATTTGCCATCCCACAAAAAAATCCCCCAAAACCTTTGCCGCTACCAAATTATTCGCTATCTTTGCCCATGTCAAGTAAACCTTGACAATAGCATGTAAAAACATAACCGAACTAATACCGGGACATAAAAACGGCGACAGCGGCTGCCCCTGATTACACCTTATATAATATATATAGGGAAATCTGACCGCCAGTGCCGTCTTAAACGTCACTAAAAGAAAGCTAAAGGACTAAACTGATATGGACAAAACCAGCAGACTTTGCCTTAACCAGCAAAACGAAATCTTCGTTATCAACCTCGACGACCTGATGTGTTTCGAGGCCGACGACCATTACACCACCGTACACAGTTCGCGCGGCAACAATTTCATGGTGCCGTTCACGCTGGGGCGCATCGAGGAGAAGCTGAAGGCGCGCCACGCCGACAAGAAGAACCTGATGCGGCTGGGCAGAAAATACATCATCAACACCGACTGCATCTACCACATGAACGTGGTGAAGCAGACAATATCCCTCACCGACTACCACGGCAAGGTGACAACGCTCGACCTCTCAAAGACGGTGCTGCGGTCGCTCGTGGAACTCGTGCGCGCCAGCGACGAGGCTGCCGCTCCCACCCAAAACGAAACGGAAGGCACATTACCCCCCCCGCAGCCCCTCAGGGGTTTACATAATATGAGCCGCCGGAGGCTTTCCGGCGGCATAACGGCGGCAAGAGTGTATTTATTGTAAACACAACACCGTCACTATTCAATTCACGAAAAATAAACGGTAACTCACGAAAAGCGCACCTCCGGCAGGAGGAACTAAACGAACCTTTCTGTAAATTTGCAATAGTCAAATGGTAAGACAGTACCGGCATGTAACTGAAATCAAGTGAAACAAAAACATGTTCGATTATCAAAATCCTTTTGACACGGCCAACTCTCAAAAGGGAAGGTGAATTACCAAACAAAAATTATTTATTAACTCAAAAGCTTTACACTTATGAAAAATGAATTACTGATTTCTCTATTGGCTCTCTCAGGCGCGCCTACCGCCGCCCTCGCCAACGCTGACGTAGCTATTGAAAAGGAAGCCTTTACCGGTGCTGGACTGACAGTCGCCGATGATGGCACAGTATCATTAGGAACAGACGAAATTACCATGACAAAGTACCTTTGCCCTGGTAAATACCAGCTTCACGCCACCGATTGGAGCAACTGCACTATCAAGGTTGTTTACGGCGGCAAGAGCTATGACCTTGAAAGTGAATTTGAAATCACCGGCGTCCAAACCGCTGAAGTGACAATTAAAATCACTTCTGAAAACGGCGGTTCATACTCTTACAAAAACTTGAAGTTTGAACTCATCTATGATTTCCAAGCAAAGGCTCAAGAGTATTCCGCTGCGCTTTCAACGATTACGAATAAGGCCCAAGCTTCTCTGCAGAAAGACCCCAACTGGAGCGAAAACAGCGAGTTGATGTCTACCAACGCCGAACTGGCCGGCATAATCAACGAAATCAACAAGGCAGAGGGTGATAATGCCTACACAGTTTATGCGAACAATAAACTTTGGGGCGACGACCTCTCAAATAAGATTGCAGCGTTCGGCAACAGTGTTGATGCAGAAATAACAAACTATGAGGGATATACTGCCGCCTATGCAGCAGTTGCCAGCGCAGAAAATCAATATGCTGAGGTAACCGAGTTGTATAACGCTGCCAGCGACGAAGCCAAGGCTGCAAACAAGGAAGCTTACGACGCTCTCGACAAATATATCGAGGATTTCAAGGCGCAGATAGAGGAGGATTTCAAAGCCGGCAATGGTGGCGAAATCAACACCGATGCTTTCAAGAGTGAAGTTGATAAAGGCTGCACTGACTTGAAAAAGAAGTTCGAAGACAGCCAGAAATACGAGGCTGCTTTTGACCAGATCAAGGCTGCATACGAAGCCGCTTGCAAGACATTCGACGCGGCAAGTGCCGAGTTGCAGAACACAATGGCCAATGACAACGTGTTCTCTGACTGGTTCGCTGCCGCCCGCGAAGAGATGAAAAACGCCAAGGATGCCATGGACGCTGAGTATGAGAAAGTGGCAAAGGACAAGTCTTTGGCTCCGGATTTCAGTATTGATGATAACATCACGGCAAATGTTACTAAGATAACAACTGCCATGCAGAAATACACCGGTTTGTACAATAAAGCCGTGGCTGTAAAGAAAGCTGCCGACGAGGTGGTTGCAAAGCTGAAAGCGTCTCTTGCCGATGCTACGACTTGCCCCGACGTGCAGACTAAATACAAGTCTGAAATCACAGCCGTTAACACCAGCATCGCTACGCTGGAGAGCACAATCAAGACTGACTACGAAACAGCCGGTCACGCTATAGTCGACAAGGATTACAGCAATGATTATAAAGAAATAGAGACTCTTATCAGCAACATCAAGTCTGATAGCGGCTACGACAAGACTGTAGCCAACTACAACTATTATCAGGAAATCCTTGCGGCTTGTGAGGACGAGACGGGAACTCTGCGGAAAGAACTCGCCGCTGCCAACGAAGCTGTGAACGCTCTGAAGCCGGACGCAAAGGATGACGGTTACAGCGCATCCGCAAAATTCAAGCAGACCGCAAGCGACTTGAAAGACGCTATCGACAAGATTGCCAGCGATGCTAAGACGCAATACGGCAAAACAAAAATTACCGAAGCCAAGTACAAGGCTTTTGTCAAAAGCATCAACCAATGCTCTGACAACATCAAGACTTATCAGAGTAATGCAGAAGCCGCACAGAAGAAGGAGAATGAGGTTTACTCCGCCCTCGTGACTTACGGCGAGAAGATTGACGCTCTGGCAGCAAAGGCTACCGACAGGAACGCCAATCTCGGAACTCCGTATGACGGATGCACGACATACGGTGAGCTCATTGACAATCTCAACGCCAAGAAGAAGGCTATCAAGGATGCTTTCGATGCAGCTAACGGTCTGCTCGACTCAAAGCACTATGATGCTTTGATGGCTATCACCCTCAACGACGAAATATCCACAACTGCTGAGGCATACACCAAGACATACGACACTGACAAGTCTCAGACCGACAGCGACAGCCAGGTCGCAGCAGCCAAGGTTCTCTACAATAACGCTATCACACTTGTAGAAACGCTCGAGAAGCAAGTGACTTCTGACGAGACCAACTGGAAGAACGAAAAGGCTGACGCTCCCTATTACCTTGGTTTTGTGGAGTATGACAACATCATTAAAGACCTTAATGAGGTGAAAACTGCAATTGCAGCCCAGAAAAAGGCCATCACGGATGTTGCAACGGACGAAGACGCTATCAATGCTGAAAACGCCGTAGCGGCACAGGCTACGCTGATAGAGGCCAAGAAGAAAGTAGACGAACTCTCTCTGACACTGGCCGGCGTGGAAAAAACCGCCAACGACCGCAACACGTGGATCAGGGGAGAGGTCACGACTTACAACTCCCTTACCGAGGAATTGTCAGAAATTAAGACGACTGCAACAACTGCGTATGGAAAAATCCCTTCCACCGTCGGACGCAGTGCTTTCTATGCTGCATACAAGAAATTCACAACGTCCGCCAAGGAGACAGAAGCTGCTATCGAAACCGAATACGGCAAAGAGGTATTGCAGGACAGCAAGGAGGCATTTGAAACAAAGATTGCCAGCTTAAAGACTACCGCAGACTCTTTGGCTACCGTGGCTGAAAACCTTGTAAATAATCACACCAATTATGGAGAGGTTGAGGCATACTACAACAAGCAGTATTTCTCAAAACTGATTAGCGATTGCGAAGCTGCACTTAGAAAGAATACCAGTGACGCGAACTTGACTTACTATCTGAATGTATTAGAGGGTTACAAGGCAAAGGCAAAGGCTTACAAGACTGGCACGCTTGAAAAAGACGAGGTGGAAGGCTATCTGACCGCATACCAAAACGTACATATCGTGACAGACGAGCAGGAAAAAGCTCTGACAGACATGATAGACAAGCTTGTTAGCGACATCAACGGGCTGCCCGAAAAGGCAAAGGCCGACAAACAGGCTTACGACAGCAGAGAGACACCAAACTCTCACGTTCAGTGGTACAACAGCTTGACGGACAGGTGGAACGAGGTAAGCACCAAGTTCAACAACTCTGACCTTGCCGCTGCAACGCTGCAGACCAAGCTCCAGGAACTCGCCGCCATAAAGACGAAGATTGAGGAGCAGGGCGAACTTATCGACAAGTACTTTGCCGAGGGCGAGTCTGCCAATAAGGACAAGGAGGTAACCGCCGCCTTCGAGGAACTGAGCCAGGAACTCAAGCAGTATGAAGACTTCATCGCCGGCGACGAGAACTACGACAAGGCCATTGCGACGGACAACGCCGACCGCTACCAGAGATTCCTCACTATGGTAGGACTGACCGACGATGCCTATACCGCAGCCAAGGACCGCATCAAGGAGTATCAGGCTATCAAGCACGAAGACCTCAAGAACCTTGTCAATATCAAGGACATCATGGATGCCCAGGACAAGATTTACAGTTACGGCACCCTTATCGCCGACCTCAAGACAGAGGCACAGAAGACCAACCTCGAAACGGTATCGCCCGACCTGTGGGATGCCAAGGAGGAGTATAAGGCAAGGGCAAAGCAGTACACCGAGGAAATCAACGCGAACAAGGAGACGCTCGAAAGCGTTATAAATGCGGCTGCATCCAAGCTGCTCAACGACTCGCTGACTGCGATGGAAGCTGACCTCAAGGCCGCCAAGGAGGCCATCGAGAATTACGACAAGAAAGTCAAGGATAAAGCTTTCAATGATGTGGAGGAACTGTACAAGAAGTGCAGCGCCGACTCTTACAAGAAAGACCCGGCTCTTCTCGCCAACCTCGATGCAGACTGGGACAAGATCAGTGTGGTTAAGGTAACTCTCGCAACCGAAAAGGAAAATGCCGCTGTTGATGACTGGGGCAAGGTATATGGAGGCACATACGTTGGCAAAGACGGCAAGATTAAAAAGACAGACATCAGATACAATGGCGCCAAGAAAGCCAACGAGAAAGTTCTCGCAGAAATGCAGGGCTATACCACCATTGACAAGGCTGAACTCGAGAAATACATCGAGAGCTACAAGGCTGGGGTGGAGACGACTCTCACTGCTGCCGTGACCCAGGCAACGGCCGCCACTGCCGCCGGCAATATGTTTGAGGAGCACGACGCGGTATTCGCTCTCGTTGATGAGTTCTACAAACTGATTGACGGCAGTGACGCCACCAGCCCGTATATCCAGGCTCAGGGCATAGAAAAGGACAACACCGCCAATGCCGAAGCATACGAGACGCTCACGAAGGCATACAACGGCTACCTCGAAGAACTCGAAAAGGCATCTGCATATTGCCGCAAGCTGAACGTGGCTAATGACAAAGTGAAAGCCCTGTTTGAAAATGCAGCTGCTCAGGTTGCTAACTGGCAGGAGGCACTCACAAAAGAAAACGCTTCCGCACAGCTTAAAGCTTACACTGACGGCAAGTATGACGATGCGTTTAAGGCAAGTCTCAAGCGCATATATACAGGTGTAAACTCAGCTGAGATAGCCAAAATCAGAGAAGAAATCAGCAAGATAAAGGCTGAGAAGGAAGACGCTTACGCCAAGTTTATCAACACTGATTCTGAAAAGGCAAAGGATATTCTCGACTATTACGAGGAAAACTGCGCCGGACTGGCTGATGAACTCACTCAGCTGGAGACCGCTCTGGCTAAGGTTGCTGAGGACAAGCAAGACACCCAGTTGCTCACATTCGAGCAGAAGGTTGCCAAGAAGCACGCCGAGTTCACCAAGCTGTGGAAGTCGGAACTCATCGCAGAGCAGATTGCCACCCTGCAGCAGAAGGTAAATGACGCCAAGGAAGACTTCGAGGCGGCACAGGCTGACTTCGACAAGGCTCACAAGCCCGTACAGAACCAGTACAATGACGACTTGGAAGGCTGCAAAGATACTTTCGAGCAGGCAGAAGCCCTGTTTGAGGCGAGCAAAGCCGACAGTCAGGTTCAGACCTACAGCGACAAGATTATCTACCTCTTGGAACTGGCAGTGAACGATGTCAAGAAGGTTCGCGAAAACGTGAACGAAGCCGACAAGCCTTATATCATCCACGACAAGAGATATGCAGAACTTGTTAAGGAGAACGCTGACATCAGGGCTGAAATCGACAGGCTTCAGGGCATTGTGGACAGCATGCACTGGATGGATGCGTATAGTTTCGACAAGACAGCTTATCTCGAGAACTATAATGGACTCTATAACAACAACGTCGAACAACTGGAAAATGCCCAAAAGGCTGCGGAAGAAGGAAACGTATCAGCACTGTTGAAAGAAAGCAGCAATCTGACAACGCCTTTGACCAGGATGGCTATTTATGTAGAGTATGATGAGCACGTCATTAAATGGATAGAAGCCAAACAGTACTATGCAATTCTGATTGATGAAGCTAATTCAAAGCTAAAGGATGCTTACACGACCAGCAAGACATACGACCCAGACGGCTCAATCAAGACCCAATATGATGCTTACAATAAGAGTCATACAAATTGGGATAATTACACCGAACCGTTTAGCTCTGGTTCATACACAGCCACAACAGCCAAGGACATCAACGGCAACCTTTGGGACGAGCAGGGTTCTGCAAAGACCATCAACTTCGTCAAGGATGCAGAGGGCTTCGACCTCATCAAGACGACG
This sequence comes from uncultured Prevotella sp., assembly GCA_963639565.1. Taxonomy (GTDB): domain Bacteria; phylum Bacteroidota; class Bacteroidia; order Bacteroidales; family Bacteroidaceae; genus Prevotella. The sequence continues at coordinate 19,137 of CAVHWJ010000011.1, forward strand.
GCGGAAGAGCTTGTTGCCAATATGAACCAGCTGACAGAGAGCATCAAGGAGAACACCTACGTTCTTGGCGACGTGGACGGCGACAAGGAGGTTTACGCAAACGACTACAACGCCATTGTGAAGGCTCTGCTCAACAACGACCTCACAGGCAAGGAATTTGCGGCTGCCGACATCGACGGAGACGGAGAGCTGACTATCGGCGACGCTACGAAGGTGGCTGTGAAGGTTATCACCGGAACATTCCCGAACAGCGCAAGTGGCGCGAAGGCAAAGAACGCTCCGGCTGCTACCGCAGAGACGATGACACTCGCCGCTACGGGTCAGGGCGACATCCAGCGCATTGCTATCAACCTGAACAGCGCGGCAACCTACGTGGGATGCCAGATGGACATCATCCTGCCGGCCGGCATGACAGTTGTGAGCGAGAGCCTGGGCGACCGCGCCAACGGACACGACCTGCTGTCTAACGACATCGACGGCAAGCACCGCGTGGTAATCAGCAACATCGAGACGAGCGCGTTCAACGGCGGCGAGGCTATCCTCTATCTCGACGTGCAGGGCGGCAACGCCGGCGGCGTGGCAGTGGAGAACGTTATCTTCGCTGACGCAAACGGACGAATCTCACGCATCGGCGGCAGCAGCACGACCGGCATCAACGGCGTGGAGGCAGAAAGCAGCCTGAAGCAGAAGATTTACTCGGTGGGCGGACAGATCCTGAACAAGGTGAAGAACGGCATCAACATCATCCGCAACGCCAACGGCAAGACGCAGAAGGTGGCGAAGTAACGCCGGGTACACAAAGACAACGTAATATCATCAGAGGGGCGCGGCGGCCGCAAGACGCTGACCGTCGCGCCCCTTAAAAAAGAAAAGGTATTTGAAATTACTAACTTAATTCAAGAGACTTATGTTGAAACTAAACAAAATAAGCCGCATGGCTTTAGTCGCCGCAGTGGCAATGTGCAGCGCACTGACTGCACTCGCCGGCAACACGCTCACGCTGGGCGACGGTTCTCCCATAGCCATTAAGCCGGGCGAATCAAAGGTCATCACAGTGAACCTGAAGAACGACAGCGAAGTGTCGAGCATGCAGTTCGACATGGAACTGACATCAGACCAAATCGAGATAGTAGAGGGCAGTCTGAAAGTGAACGAGGACCGCGTGCCGCGCGAACTCTTCACCAGCACACTCTATCACATGGCAGACGGCAAGTGGCGTTACAGCATCCTCACCAAGCCGACAGCCCTGAACGTAATCAGCGGCAACGACGGCGCGCTGGGAACTTTCACGATAAAGGCGAAAGACACGTTCACCAAGGACTGCAACGCCAAAATCGAGTTCTCCACTTGCGTGGGTTCTGACACCCAGGCCAACAAGGTGGCAATCGACGTGGTGAGCTATCTCAACGTTACGCCGCAGATAGGCAGCTTCACCCTCGGCGAGACATCGTTCAGCATCAAGCCCGGCGGCAAGCACACCGTGGACGTGATGCTCGACAACGAGATAGACCTCGTGGGTCTGCAGTCCGACATCTATCTGCCCGAGGGTCTGCACGTGGCGAAAAACAGCAAGGGCAACCTCGATTTCGCTTACAGCGACCGTCTGCCGACAGATTTCTCTATCTCATCGGCGCAGCGCGACGGTTTCGTGAGAGTGGTGATTTCCAGTCTGCCCGTGGTGAAGTTCACCGGCAACAGCGGCAAGCTCTTCTCCTTCACGGTGGAGGCTGACGAGAATTTCGTTTCCAACGAAGACAGCAAAATCACTTTCAAGAAGACCATCGGTTCCGACGCCAACGGCAGCATCTATAACATCGAGACCGGCGAGGCCGTTGCTACGGTGACAAGCGCGAAGATTGCCAACGACGCGGCTTACACCAAGTTAAGCGAGGAAATCGCGGCCCTGCAGAAGAAACTCGACGAGGCAAAAGCTAAGGTGGCTGAGGAGTGCAAGGACGTGGCAGCCGAATTCGACGCTACCGCCGCCAACATCCAGCAGCTCATCACCGCCCTCAAGGAAGAACTCGACGGCAAGAACGCCGCTTGCGACCTGACAGAGGAGTCGGCTCTCGACGCACAGAAGGTGGCTGACATCAACGCAGCCATAGAGAAATATGTGTCCGACGCACAGGAGGCTCAGGCTTACAAGGTGAAGAAAGACGCCAACGACGCTGCATACGCTCGTTTGAAGGAGGACATCGCCGCCCTGCAGAAGTCGCTCGACGACGCAAAGGCACAGGTGGCTGAGGAGTGCAAGGACGTGGCAGGGAACTACACCGCGACGACGGACGCAATACAGCAGCTCATCGTGGACCTGATGAACGACCTGGAGAAGGACAACGCCGACGTGGCTCTCACGGCTGAGTCTACCCTCGACGAGAACGAGGTGAAGGCTATCAACGACGCCATAGCAGCCTATATCGCCGCAGCCAAGGAGGCTCAGGCAAAGGTGGACGCTGACAGGAAGGCTTACGAGGACAAGGTGGCGGCCAACGAGGCAGCTTACAAGCGTCTCTCTGAAGAGCTGGCAGCCGTTCAGGCACGCTTCGACGAAGTGAAGAGCATCATCCGCACCGACTACGCCACCGTGGCAAGCCAGTTCTCCGCAACGGAGCTTACTATCCAGAGCGAACTGAAGAGCGTGGCAAAGGATCTCAAGGCAAGCTACGACAAGATTGAGCTTGACGAGAACTCTCAGCTCGACATCGACTTCCTGAAGGAGGCTATCGAGCAGCTGCTCGAAGACGCGAAGAAGGCTTACGAAACGACAGGCATCAACGGCGCGTGGATGAGCTTGGACGGTGCGGAATGTACCGGCATCTACACCCTCAGCGGCACCAAGGTGGAGACTCCAGCCAAGGGCATGCCTTACATCATCCGCTACGCCAACGGCAAGACGGTGAAGGTGGTCGTGAAGTAAACTGTGCTTGCCGCAAGGCAAGCACAACGGACTGAAAAGAAATCACTCATGTATAAAAGTTAAAGATTAGTAGTATATTATTTGGTAATGTAGAAATGCAGTAATGTAAGATTTTATTTATACATAGAACATGTTGGTATGAAGGACGTGG
>CAVHWJ010000012.1:0-21967 GCA_963639565.1 uncultured Prevotella sp.
GGGATAGGGTGGGTGATGAAGAAGCTTGCCACCTTACCCTTGGCAATGCTGCCGTAGTCGCGGCTCTCGTCCATTGCGGCGGCGGCGTTGATTGTTGCGGCGTTGAGGGCTTCAGAGGGCAGAAGGCGGAGCTTTATGCAAGCCAAAGACACGATGAACTTCATGTCGCCCGACGGCGTGGAACCGGGGTTGTAGTCGCTCGCAAGGGCGACGGACAGTCCGCTGTCCACCATGAGCCGAGCCTTGCCGTAGGGCATATTCAGGAAGAACGACGTGCCGGGGAGAAGCGTCGGCATAGTGGACGTTCCGCGGAGCAACGCAATCTCCTCTTCCGTCATGCTTTCGAGATGGTCCACGGAGAGCGCGCCGTGCGCCACGCCTACCTCCACGCCTCCCGACGAAGCCAGTTCGTCGGCATGTATCTTTGGTTTCATGCCCCATTTGTCTGCTGCTTCTATGATACGCGCCGTTTCGCAGGGCGTGAAGAAACCCTCGTCGCAGAACACGTCCACGTAATCGGCGAGGCGTTCCTTTCCCACCTCTGGTATCATTTCGTTCACCACGAGATTTACGTATTCCTCCTGCGAATATCCCCTCCCCACGGCATGCGCGCCGAGGAAAGTGGACTTCACCCTTATCGGCGCGGTTTCCTTGATGCGCCGTATCACTCGCAGCATCTTCAGTTCGTCGGCGGTGTTCAGTCCGTAGCCGCTCTTTATCTCCACGCAACCCGTGCCTTTCGCCGTTATCTCGTTCACGCGGTGCATCGCCTCTGCATACAGCTCCTCTTCGGAATAAGAATGGAGAAGGTCGGCAGAATTGAGTATGCCGCCGCCGCGTCGCGCAATCTCGGCGTAGCTCAGTCCGCGGATCTTGTCCACGAACTCCCCCTCGCGACTTCCGGCATACACGATATGCGTGTGTGGGTCGCACCACGAGGGCATAACGCATCCGCCCTTGGCATCTGTCTCTTTGTCCGCAGGGATGCCTTCTGAAGGGATGTCGCTCATGCTCCCCCAGTCCTTGAACTTGCCGTCTTCTATGAGGAGCCAGGCGTCGGTCATGGTGTTGAACCGCCGCATTTCCTCCCCCATGAGGCGAGGTTTGCGGTCGGTGTCAAGTCCGGCAAGTATGCCGATGTTCGTTATCAGTTCTCGCATTGTCAGTCGGATAGTGAGTTGTTCCTCAGAAACTCTATTGAATGTTGTATGTGGGGGTACATCACCTCGTCGTTCACGATAAACGGCACAACCTCCCTGTATTTCGAGAAGAGTTCCTCGATGACGGGCGACGACTTCAGCGGACGGCGGAACTCCAGTGCCTGTGCGGCGTTGAAGAGTTCTATGGCGAGCACGCGCTCCACGTTAAGCACAATCTTGTAGAGCTTGATTGCGGCGTTCGCCCCCATGCTAACGTGGTCTTCCTGTCCCTGCGACGACGGAATGCTGTCCACCGACGACGGCGTGGCAAGGCTCTTGTTAAGACTCACCACCGATGCCGCCGTGTATTGCGTTATCATAAAACCGCTGTTCACGCCGGGGTTGGCTACAAGGAAACTTGGCAGTCCGCGTGTTCCCGAAACGAGTTTGTAGATGCGCCGCTCCGAAATGTTGGCGAGTTCGCTGAGACCTATCGACAGGAAATCCATCGGCAGCGCGATCGGTTCGCCGTGGAAGTTGCCGGCTGATATGATGAGGTCTTCGTCGGGACACACCGTGGGGTTGTCGGTGGCGGAGTTTATCTCGGTATCGATTACCGACTTGACATATTCCAGCGTGTCCTTCGCCGCGCCGTGAACCTGCGGGATGCAGCGGAAAGAGTAGGGGTCTTGCACATACGGCTTTGTCTTCTGCGCAATCTCGCTGCCCTCAAGCAACTGGAGCATGTGGGCGGCTGTGGAGAGCTGTCCCTTGTGTGGGCGCACCACGTGAACCGCCTTGGTGAAAGGCGAGAGCAGTCCGTTGTAGGCATCGAGCGACATGGCGGCAATCCTGTCTGCCCAGTCGCAAAGGCGCATGCCGTTGAGCAATGCCCACACGGCGAACGCGCTCATGTTCTGCGTGCCGTTGAGCAGCGCCAGTCCCTCTTTCGACCCGAGCTGTATGGGTTTCCACCGCCGCGACTTGAGCATCTGCGCGCCCGACATTACCTTGCCCTTGTATTCCACCTCGCCAAGCCCCACGAGCGGCAGCGACAGGTGGGCGAGCGGCACGAGGTCGCCCGAAGCACCGAGAGAACCCTGCATATACACCACGGGGTAGATGTCGTTGTTGAAGAAATCCACGAGTCTCTCCACGGTGTCGAGCTTGCAGCCCGAATAGCCGTAGCTGAGTGACTGTATCTTGAGGAACATCATTATCTTCACTATGTCGTTCGGCACCCGTTCGCCCACGCCGCAGGCATGAGACATCATAAGGTTGATTTGCAACTGCGCCAGCTGGTCTGCGCCCACCGACACGTTGCAGAGCGACCCGAAGCCTGTTGTCACGCCGTAGACCGGCGTGGTGGTCTCCGCTATTTTCCTGTCGAGATACTCCCTGCACCTGGTAATCCTGTGGCGCGCGTCGTCGCTGAGTTCCAGTTTGCAGTCGCCGTAAATAATCTCGCCGATACGTTCTATGGTGAGATGTTCCGCTGAAATTCTGTGTATCATAGTGTGTGTGTATTAGTCGTTTTCTTCCCCCCAAAAAGAGGAAACTAAAATCTGTTTATCAGTTCGTCGTCCACGGTGTTTGGCATCGTAACCTTCAGTCCCGGCGTGCGCTCCATTTCGCGCTCGATGCTGCTCATCGAACCGCCGTTGCGCGCCCAGCTGCGCCGCGCTATGCCGTTGTTCACGTCCCAGAAGAGCATTTCGCGGATGTGGCGCGCCGAGTCCTCGTCGCCGCTGACAACCATGCCGAAGCCGCCGTTGATCACTTCGCCCCAGCCCACGCCGCCGCCGTTGTGGATGGACACCCACGTGGCGCCGCGGAAAGCGTCGCCGATGACGTTCTGCACGGCCATGTCGGCGCAGAACTGCGAACCGTCGTATATGTTGCTCGTCTCGCGGAAGGGCGAGTCGGTGCCCGACACGTCGTGATGGTCCCTGCCCAACACCACCGGACGGCTTATCTCGCCGCTCTTCACCGCCTCGTTGAAGGCGAGGGCGATTTTTGTCCTTCCCTCGCAGTCGGCGTAGAGGATGCGCGCCTGTGAACCCACCACGAGGTTGTTCTTCCCGGCTTCGCGGATCCAGTGGATGTTGTCGGCCATCTGTCCCTGTATCTCTTCGGGCGCGGTCGCCTTTATCTCCTCCAAAACGGATGCCGCTATGCGGTCGGTCACGGCGAGGTCGGCTGGGTCGCCCGATGTGCATACCCAGCGGAAGGGGCCGAAACCGTAGTCGAAGAACATCGGTCCCATGATGTCCTGCACGTACGACGGATAGCGGAACTTGCCGTCTGGCAGCGTGATGTCCGCCCCGGCGCGCTTGGATTGCAGGAGGAAGGCGTTGCCGTAGTCGAAGAAATACATTCCCCTTTCGGCGAGGCGGTTGATAGCCGCCACTTGGCGGCGCAACGACACTTGCACGAGTTCACGGAATTTCTCCGGCTCTTCCGCCATCATGCGTTTTGATTCCTCAAGCGACAGTCCCACGGGATAGTAGCCGCCCGCCCACGGGTTGTGGAGCGAAGTCTGGTCGCTGCCCAAGTCCACCTTGATGTCCTCGTCGGCGAGGCGTTCCCACAGGTCCACCACGTTGCCCACGTAAGCCATGCTCACCGTGCGCTTCTCCGCCACCGCCTTGCGTATGGCAGGGATGAGTTCGTCGAGACTGTCGTGGAGCTCGTCCACCCACCCCTGGCTGTAACGTTTCTTCGCCGCCAGTGGGTTTATCTCAGCCACCACGCTCACCACTCCGGCGATGTTGCCGGCCTTGGGCTGCGCGCCCGACATTCCGCCGAGACCCGACGACACGAAGAGCATGCCGTGGATTCCGGCAGGGCCTCCGGGCTTCTTCATCTGCTTGCGCGCGGCGTTGAGCACGGTGATTGTGGTGCCGTGAACGATGCCCTGCGGACCGATGTACATATACGAGCCGGCGGTCATCTGTCCGTATTGGCTCACGCCTAAGGCGTTCATCCTCTCCCAGTCGTCGGGCTTGGAGTAGTTGGGTATCACCATGCCGTTTGTCACCACCACGCGCGGCGCGTTGCGGTGGGAGGGGAACAGTCCCATGGGATGCCCCGAATACATCACGAGCGTCTGCTCGTCGGTCATCTCGCTCAGGTATTTCATCGTGAGGCGGTACTGCGCCCAGTTCTGGAATATCGCCCCGTTGCCGCCGTAGATGATTAGTTCGTGGGGATGCTGCGCCACGGCAGGGTCGAGGTTGTTCTGTATCATCAGCATTATCGCAGCGGCCTGGACTGACTTGTGCGGATATTCGTCAATCGGCCGGGCGTGGATGTCGTAGCTGGGACGGTAGCGGTACATATATATCCTGCCGTACTGCCGCAGTTCGTCCATGAACTCCGGCGCGAGCTTCTCGTGAAGGTGCTTGGGGAAATAGCGCAGGGCGTTGCGCAGGGCGAGCCGTTTCTCCTCGGGCGTGAGGATGTCCTTGCGCTTGGGCGCGTGGTTTATCTCCTTGTCGTATGCCTTAGTCTCGGGCAGTGTGTCGGGTATGCCCAGGCGTATCTCCTGTTGGAATTGTTCTGTTGTCATGTGGTAGTATTTTATTTCAAGGTTATTTTTGTTGTGTGGGATAAAGAAGGTCAAAGTGCGGATATAATCCTCTCCACTTCCGCCGTGATTTCCTTTTCCTCAGCGTCAGCCTGTGCGGCGAGCCGTTCCGCCTCCGCCGTGAGGGCTTCGGCTTTCTGCCTGTCGGCGAGCGAGGCGGCGTTGATCTTCACGTTCATCGCCGCGCCCAAAACAGCGGCGCGTGCGGCGAGTGCGCCCACTCCAGCGTCTGACACGCTGTTGGGGTTGCCCTCAGCCACCATCTGGCGGCAGACCGGGAACACCTGTATGGCGGTCTTCATCGTTTCGAGCGGCACTTCCGTGGCGAAGAGCGTCGCACTTTGTATCGCCTCCGTGCGCAGGGCTTTCTCCTCGTCGGTGGACTTTGGCATGCCGAACGCCGCCATGATGCGGTTGAACGCCACGGTGTCTTCGTCCACAAGGCGCAGCAGCTCCTCTTGCAGAGCCATGCCTTTCTCCGCCCATTCGGCGAACTCGTCCCATCGGTCGTCCCAACCGGGCTTGTGGCCCGACAGGTTGGCGACCATTGTGGCGAGCGACGCGCCGAGCGCGCCCATGTATGCCGCCACCGAACCGCCGCCGGGGGCGGGGCTTTCACGTGATGTCTCTTCGGCGAAGCCCTTTGCCGTGAGGTTAATGAGACGGTGCTTGCCTTTCTTGTCGCCATCGAGCAGATATTCTATCACTTTCTCTTCGGGGTGGAACGGCCGCAGGTCGTCAAGTCCCATTGACTTGACGGCGATTTTCAGTATGTCCTCCTTGGGGATGCCGGCAGAACGGTGCTGCTTGGCGAGGAAATAATGTCCGGCCTCGATGAGCGACCTTTCCGGCACGAGACCCACGATTTCTGTTCCCGTGACGCGCAGTCCGCGCTCGGCGGCGCAGCGGCACACCTCGTCGAAAGCCTTGTGGAGAGGCGTGGTGTTGATGTCGGTGATGTTCATCGACACCTGTGCGATGCCGTATTCGTCGATATACCAGCCGATTGCCTTTGTGCCTTTCAGTGTGCCGGGCTGCATCACCACCTTGCCGTCGGCGCCGGTTTTCTTCTTTCCGGTAATGGGGTTGCCCTCGCGCACCGGGCGTCCTTTCTCCCTCACGTCAAACGCAATGGCGTTGGCGCGGCGCGTGGATGTGGAGTTGAGGTTGAAATTCACGGCGATGAGGAAATCCCTTGCGCCCACCACGGTGCATCCCGTGTGAGCCACGCGGTCGTCGTAGGGTCTCGCGCCGAAGTCGGGCTTTTCGTTCTCGTCGGTGATGCGTTTCGGTATGCCCTCGTATTCGCCGCGGCGGCACACGGCGAGGTTCTTCCTCTCTTTACGGTAGGCGGCGGCCTCGTAGCAGTAGCACGGTATGCTGAGTTCCGCGGCGATGCGTTCCGCGAGGCGGCGCGCAATCTCGGCACATTCTTCGAGAGTGATGCCGCTCACGGGTACTATCGGCAGCACGTCGGTAGCGCCGATGCGCGGGTGCGCGCCGTGGTGCTTCGTCATGTCGATGAGTTCGCCGGCCTTCGCCACAGCCCTGAACGCCGCTTCCGCCACTGCTTCGGGTTCTCCCACGAAAGTAACCACCGTGCGGTTTGTCGCCTCGCCCGGGTCCACGTCGAGCAGTTTCACCCCCTCCACGCTTTCCACCGCGTCGGTAATCTGTTTTATAACATTCATGTCGCGCCCCTCGCTGAAATTGGGCACGCACTCTACGATTTGTCTTTTCTTTGCCATATTCCGGTAAGTCGTTTGAGGCAAGACGTTTCGGTATACGCCTTGCGTGATTTGTATTCCACCGCAAATATACCTTAAAATAGCGTTCCCTCAAAATCTTTTGTGGGCGAAAATCGCGGGGCAAAGAAAATCCTTTTCAATAACTGTCACGCTCTGATTTCCCAACCGTCAATTCAGGTCTTTCAACTTGCCGCAGTCGCCGTGTTGCATGGTCTCCATCACTTGCATTGCCCAAGGGGAAGGGGATTCCTTTATTTGCAGATAGCTTGTCGCCAGCATCGCGACGAAGCCCCGTTTAACCTCGTCGTTGGGGAAATCCAACAGGTAGGAATCCATGTCCATGTTCCAGTCCTTTATGGTGAGGTAGCCGCTCTGGTATATCATCGGCAGTGGCGCCTCCACGTCGGCCCGGTAGTCCACAAAGGCTTCTCTCGGATAATATTTGCCAGTCAGTTCGTTCATGTTTTCCCTGCAATGCGACAGCAAACGGACTAAATAGGTGGGTGTGCCTGTGGCAAACCAAAAATCGCTCAGTATCTTTTTGCTCAAAGAGTTCAGTATACTGAATGGATTGTATATGTCGAGCATATTAGGACTGAAATGATAGCCGTCGAATTTCCGTTTCAGTTTGTTTTTCATTTCATCTTCCGACACTTTGTATCTCGTCGCCATCGCCTTTATAGGCTCTTCAAACACGGAGTAAAGTTCATCTTCCGTGATGCCGCAAAGAGCTTCGTATCGTTCGTCCAGACTGATGTCGTCGGGCTGGTTGAAACCGCTGAACACGCTCACTTGCGAGAACTTCGTCACGCCTGTGAGCAGAACAAACTGCAAGTCGGCGTCGGCTTCCTTGAACACTGAGTAAAAACCTTTTAGCGTATTGCGGTTGTATTCCTCCAAAGTCATTTCCCCGAGGTCTGTGTCTACGGGGATTTCCAAATCCATTACATCCAGCAAGGGCTTGTCGTATTCGTCAATCAGCACTACCGCACGGTTTCCTGTCTTCTGGCGTGCGTTCTTTAATACCGACTTGAAACGGCTGTCCAAGGTCTGCGCCAATTCATTCTTGCCGTAAAGCGTCTCTGCCGTGGCGACGAATTCCTCCAGCACTTTGTCCAAAGCGTGTGGCTTTATGAAGTTTTGGCCTCCAAACGACAGGTGGAATACAGGGTATTGCTTCCACGCCTTCTCAAGTTTATCGATGGCAAGCCCCTTGAAAAGTTCCTTTCTGCCCTCAAAATAGCATTTGAGGGTGGAGACCAGCAGCGATTTCCCGAACCGCCGCGGACGGCACAGGAAATAGATGTTGCCGTTATGCACCATATTATAAACGAGGTCGGTTTTGTCGAGATATACATATCCGCCCTCGATGATTTTTTCAAAGTCCTGTATTCCTATTGGATATTTCATATAGCCACCTTTTTATGAGATATGCCACAAAGTTACGATTTCATCCTGAAACCGCCAAATAAACGGGTGGGAGAAGACGGCAAAAAAATATGGTTTTCAGAGAGTAAATTCAATCTGAATGAAACTTGCTCCTACAAGCTGCTCAACGCATAAAGCGGTACGATGTTCACGTGGTCTGTCAGGTTCTCGTCTTCCTTGTCCGTGTGGTCGAACTCGCCGAAGTTCTCCAGCGAGGTGCGGATGGCCTCCTTGATGCCCTTTTTGCGCATGAAAAGCCACAGACTCTGCATACTGCCCTTGGTGTTTGCCTTCACCTCTATGGGCAAAACCTTTCCGTCCCTTACGATGAGATAGTCAATCTCCGCGTTTGTTCCGCGTGCCATGTTCTGCCAGTAATACATGTCGGCTTTGGTGAAGCAGTCGTGGTTCTTCATCAGTTCGAGTCCCGCAAACATTTCAGAGAAAGCCCCCTTGTTCACGAAATCCACGTCGGAAGCGAGGAGAATGTCGGTAGCCGGCGTGCCGAGCATGGTCTGCATCAACCCCATATCCATGAAAAGGTATTTCACAAAACCTTCGTTCGCCTCCGCCCCCAACGGCACTCCGTTGCCGTCGGAATGTACGACAGGCTTGATGAGGCCGGCGAGCGTGAGCAAGTGCAACGCGTCTTTGATGACCGAAGAATGGATGTCGTTGGCAACCTGGCTGTAAACGAATTTCCCTCCGGCTTGCAGTGCCACGGAACGCAGCGCTTTTCGCAGCAGTGCCGGCGACACACGCTTTTTGTATTTGGCGAAATCGTCTTGGTAAGTGTCCAGTATGTCATTGTGTACGCGCGAGCACTCCATATAGCTTTTGCTTTCAATCCACTCCGTCACTGCTGCCGGCATACCGCCGACAAGGTAAAACGTCTTCAGTTGCTCCACCAGCTTGTTGTGAACCGCCTCCGGCAGAGGGTTGGCGGCAGAAGCCCTGCGCTTGTATTCAACCGTTACGTCCAGCCCCTGCGCCAGCAAGAACTCGTCGAAAGAGAAAGGGTACATATACAAAGACCGGATTCTCCCGACCCCGAACGACGGCAGTTCCTCCAGCGTGAACTCCAGCAAAGACCCGGCGGCGATTACGTGCAGCTCGGGAAAGTCCTCCTTGAAATAGCGCAGCGACATAATCGCCTCTTGACTCACCTGTATCTCGTCGAGAAACAGCAGCGTCTCGCCCGCGACAACCGGTATGCCGAGAGCCGCGCTTATTCCCTCGCACGTCCTTTTCACGTCAATGTCCTTGGTGAAGAACTGCCGTATCGTGGGTTGCCTTTCGAGGTTCACCTCAACGAAATATTTGAATTCCTTGCCCAACTGCCTCACGGCGGTGGATTTCCCCACCTGTCTCGCTCCCCTTATGAGCAGCGGTTTCCTCCTTGGGGAATCCTTCCATTCAAGCAGCTTTTTGTCTATGTTTCTTCTGAAATAATCCATGATGCCATTAATCTATTGATATTCAATGCAAAGATACGCTTTTTATCCAAAAGTCAATGCAATAATCGGTAAAAACCATCCAAAAGTCAATGCAATAATCGGTGGTTTTTATCCAAAAGTCAATGCAATGTTGTGGTTTGGGTGTTGAAAATTGCTGTGGAAATCTTGTCGTTGCCGGTGGCAGGGAGGACTACTCGGACGGCTCAGGCGGCTCAGAAATTCTGGGAGTCTGAGCTGTCCGAGTAGTCCAAGCCGTCCGAGAAAACCGCATTGTCCTGCCAGCCGCCAGCCATTTGCCATCCTCTTCCGTTAGCAATGATTAACGGAGCGGGGCGGTTGGTTTAACACTTGGTTTTTGCCGGTTTTCGTGGAAAAGGGGGCGGAAAACCGAGAAAAAGGCGTTTCCAGGGAGAGGAAAATCGGGCGGCGGATAGCGTTGAGGCTGCTTCGGGACGGTTATGTGGCGTTTTTCCGGTGCAGGAACAGGCGTTTTGCATTTAACGAAGGGCGGTTCGCCGGGAGCAAACGATAGCTTTGCTCCTCGAGAACGATAGCTTTGCTAAAACGGGACTGCGCTTTGTGGTCGTAAATTTGGCTTAAAGGGTTGAAACGTTGTGCTTTACGGGTTTTGGTCAAGAATCGGGTATTTGTGCGGAGAAAGGTTTTCCGGCGAAAATAAGCGATTCTCGTGTCAAGAGGAGAGGGCGGATTTAACATTTCATGCGCTAATAAAAGCTAAAGAGGGCGGACATTCCAAAGATAAACAGTAACTTTGCAGATGAGGCTACGGCATCAGATAACACAATTAAATATTGACACATATATGCAGGACTTTAGATTTTACACTCCCACCGAAGTGGTCTTCGGCAAGGAGTCGGAAGGACATCTCGTGGAGTTGATAAAGAAATACGGCGGACACAAGGTGCTGCTGCACTACGGCGGACAGAGTGCGGAGCGTTCCGGACTGCTCCCTTCGGTGCGCAAGATGCTCCAGGAGGGCGGCATCGAATACGTTGAGATGGGCGGCGTGAAGCCCAACCCGAGGCTCAAAATGGTGCATGAGGGCATCGAGCTGTGCCGCCGCGAGAAGGTGGACTTCCTCCTCGCCGTGGGCGGAGGCAGCGTTATTGACTCGTGCAAGGCTATCGGCATGGGCGTGGAGTACGACGGCGAGGTGTGGGACATCTACTCACACAAGTACACGCCCTCGGCGACGCTCCCCGTGGGCGTGGTGCTCACCATTCCGGCGGCTGGCAGCGAGATGAGCGACGCCAGCGTGATAACAAACGAGGACGGCGACCTGAAAATCGGTTACAGCAACAGCATCTGCCGGCCCAAGTTCGCCATAATGAACCCCGAGCGCACGTATTCGCTCCCGGCATACCAGACGGCTTGCGGCGCGACGGACATAATGATGCACACCATGGAGAGGTATTTCGGCAGCGTGGACGACATGACGCTCATCGACAACATCGCCGAGGCTCTCCTGCGCACGGTTAAGGACAGCGTGTTCCACGTGCTGCGCGACCCAGAGGACTACCGCCACCGCGCCTGCATCATGTGGGCGTCGAGCCTGGGACATAACGACCTAACGGGCGACCGCTCTTACAGCGATTTCGCCACGCACCAGATTGAGCACGAACTGAGCGCGCTCTTCGACGTGGCCCACGGCGCGGGTCTCGCCGCAACGTGGGGCAGCTGGGCGAGGTACGTGTATAAGGAGAACGTGTCGCGTTTCGTGCGCTTCGCCGTGAACGTGATGGATGTGCCGAATGACTTTACCGACCCCGAGGGCACGGCACTCGCCGGTATCGAGGCGGTGGAACGCTTCTACCGCGCCATCGGTATGCCCACGAGCATCCACGAACTCATCGGCCGTGACATCACCGACGACGAGATTAAGCTCATGGCGCGCAAGTGCAGCCACGACGACGGCCGTACCATCGGCGCATTCAAGGTGCTCTCTCGTCCCGACATGGAGGAAATCTACCGCATGGCGAGATAACGCGCGGTTGCCGTTACACCTTATTGTATATAATAGGGCGGCAACCCTGCATTGTTAAACTTTCATAAAACAACTGCGGATTGCAGGGGTGGGGATATAAATAAAAAGGAAAATCCCTACCTTTGCAATCCGATTATTTATGGGGAAACACTTAGAACCCCGCGAGCGTTGTGTTAATAGTTGGGCTTTTGGCCGAGCCGACGGTTAGTGAATCAGCGTTCAAGCGACTTTTTAAACATTTCCGCAGCGCGGCTTCAAAAAAAGGGCGGCGCAGGGTAGGGAACGGTTGGAAAGGCGTAAAGAAAGTAAGAAAAACGTTTTTTAGTAGTAAAATTTAAACATCAGAATGAACACTTTAAGTTACAAGACTATTTCCGCCAACAAGGAAACGGTAAACAAAGAGTGGGTTGTCATCGACGCCACAGACCAGGTAGTTGGTCGCCTTTGCTCAAAGGTAGCAAAACTGTTGCGCGGAAAGTACAAGCCAAACTTCACACCGCACGTGGACTGCGGTGACAACGTGATTATCATCAACGCCGGCAAGGCATACTTCACCGGCAAGAAGGAGACCGACAAGGTTTACACCCGTTATACTGGTTACCCCGGCGGCCAGCGCTTCAACACTCCCGCAGAGCTGCGCACACGCAAGGACGGCGTGGACAAGATCATCCGTCACGCCGTGAAGGGTATGCTCCCCAAGGGCCCGCTCGGACGCAGCCTGATGGACAACCTCTATGTATATGAGGGAACGGAGCACAAGCACGAGGCTCAGAAACCAAAAGCAATCGATATTAACCAGTACAAATAATTCACACGATAATGGAAGTAATTAACGCAATCGGTCGCCGCAAGAGTGCCGTAGCCCGTGTTTACATGAGCGAGGGTACAGGCAAGATAACCATTAACAAAAAAGATATTACCGAGTATTTCCCCTCAGCAATCGTACAGTATGTGGTGAAGCAGCCGCTGCTCGCCCTCGACGCTGTTGAGAAATACGACATCAAGGCAAACCTCGACGGCGGCGGTTTCACAGGCCAGAGCCAGGCTCTCCGTCTCGCAATCGCCCGCGCACTCGTTAAGGTGAACGCCGAGGACAAGAAGACTTTGAAAGACCACGGCTTCATGACACGTGACTCACGTGCCGTTGAGCGTAAGAAACCGGGTCAGCCGAAGGCTCGCCGCCGCTTCCAGTTCAGCAAGCGTTAATCCCCGGGATGAGCTGACAAACCGTTTAGCATCTAAACCGTCAAGACCCGCCGCCGCATGGGGCGGTTACCTGTCGGTTGGTTCTAACAAAAAGAATATAAAAGAAAGTAAACAACAACATTTTAAAAAGAAAACGAAATGTCAAGAACAAATTTTGATACGCTTCTCAAGGCCGGATGTCACTTCGGTCACCTCACACGCAAGTGGAATCCCGCCATGGCTCCTTACATCTTCATGGAGCGTAACGGCATTCATATCATCGACCTCTACAAGACCGCAGCCAAGATTGACGAGGCTGCCGAAGCTCTCAAGCAGATTGCAAAGTCTGGAAAGAAGATTCTGTTCGTTGCTACTAAAAAACAGGCCAAGGACATCGTTGCCGCCAAGGCAGCTTCGGTGAACATGCCATACGTTATCGAGCGTTGGCCGGGCGGTATGCTCACCAACTTCCCCACAATCCGCAAGGCTGTGAAGAAGATGGCCAACATCGACAAGCTGATGAACGACGGAACTTACGCAAACCTCTCTAAGCGCGAGGTGCTCCAGATTTCACGCCAGCGCGCAAAGCTCGAGAAGAACCTGGGTTCTATCGCCGACCTTACGCGTCTGCCCTCTGCACTCTTCGTGGTGGATGTTATGAAGGAGGCCATCGCCGTTAAGGAAGCAAAGCGTCTTGGTATTCCCGTGTTCGCTATCGTGGACACCAACTCCAACCCCAAGGACATCGACTTCATGATTCCCGCCAACGACGACGCCAAGGACAGCATCGACGTGATTCTCGCCGCTTGCTGCGAGGCTATCAACGAGGGTCTCGAGGAGCGCAAGGTGGAGAAGGCTGACGAGAAGGCCGCCAAGGAGCAGGCCGAGGCAGCCGAGGACAAGCCCAAGCGCGCACGCAAGGCAGCCCGCAAGGACGCTCCCGCCGAGGAGACAGCGGCTGAGGAAGCTCCGGCAGAGGCTTAATCCTATTGGAATTTGACACATGAAAGAATGGGGACGTTGAATTAATGACTTTACCGGAAACTTAATTCAATGTTCCTTTTTCAATATTAACCAAAACCTAATTCATTCAAAAAAACTATGGCTGTATCAATAGCTGACATTCAGAAGCTGCGCAAAATGACCGGCGCCGGCCTTTCTGATTGCAAGAAGGCCCTCAACGACTCTGAGGGCGATTTCGACAAGGCAGTAGAGATAATCCGCGAGAAGGGACAGGCTATCGCCGCAAAGCGTTCCGACCGCGAGACTTCAAACGGTTGCGTGCTCGTGAAGTACGCCGACAACTTCGGTGCTATCATCGCCCTGAAGTGTGAGACCGACTTCGTGGCAAACGGAGCCGACTACATCAAGCTGACACAGGACATCCTCGACGCTGCTGTGGCCGCAAAGGCCAAGTCGCTCGACGACGTTAAGGAACTGACTCTCGCCGACGGCACTAAGGTGCAGGACGCTGTTATCGCACGCTCTGGTATCACGGGCGAGAAGATGGAACTCGACGGTTACAGCTTCATCGAGGGCGAGAACGTTTCAACATACGACCACATGGGCAAGCACACTCTCTGCACCATGGTTCAGACCAACAAGCCCGCTGAGGAGCAGGCTCACGCCATCGCAATGCAGGTGGCTGCAATGAAGCCCGTAGCCCTCAACCAGGAGTCAGTTCCGCAGTCGGTTATCGACGAGGAAATCAAGGTGGCTGTTGAGAAGACAAAGCAGGAGCAGGTGCAGAAGGCTGTTGAGAACGCCCTGAAGAAGGCTGGTATCAACCCCGCACACGTTGATTCAGAGGAGCACATGGAGTCTAACATGGGCAAGGGCTGGATCACCGCCGAGGACGTTGCCAAGGCTAAGGAAATCATCGCCACGGTTTCTGCCGAGAAGGCAGCCAACCTGCCTGAGCAGATGATTCAGAACATCGCCAAGGGCCGTCTCAACAAGTTCTTCAAGGAGTCTTGCCTCCTCAATCAGGAGTTCATCCAGGACAGCAAGCAGAGCGTTTCCGACTACCTGAAGGCTGCCGACAAGGAGCTGACAGTGGTTGATTTCAAGCGTTTCACTCTCGCTGCTGAGTAATTCCGCAGGGAAGTTACAGATTAAAGACAAGGCGCGCCGCCCCCGGAACAGACATTGAAGGGGCGCGTCGGGCCGCAATAAAAACAAGGTCAGGCAAGGGATTATCAAATCATTTGCTTGGCCTTTTTGCTTTTCCGCCAAACCTTTTGGCATCCCCATATAATAAAAACATACAACATGAAGCACATCAGGATATTCACCATCGCCCTTCTCGCCGCCGTGGCGATGGCGGCAAGCGCGCAGACAAGGGTGACTGACGCTGACAGCAACGAACCGGTGGCGTTCGCAAGCGTGTTCAACGACGAGACATCGAAGATGATTGGTCTCACCGACGCCGACGGCCGGTTGCCGGAAACCGCCGCCGGGTGCAGGAAGATTTCCGTGCAGCACATCAACTACGGCAGCCGGGCGTTTGACCTCGGTGCGGCCGCCGACACGGTGCTGAGGATGAAAGCCGTGACGTTCAGCGTGCCGGAGGTGACGGTGAACAAGGAGAAGGCCGACTACATTAGGATTAAGGCTTTCGTGAAACAGTACACGTTGCTCAACGGCATGCCGGCGAACGTGTGCCAGTATAACTGCAACCTATATTTCTCCAAGGAAAACCCCGAGAAACAGCCCAAGTGCAACATCATTTCCCAGTGGCTTCTCGAAGACAAGAGCGCGTTTGAGGGACAGAAGATGATGCTCCGCGCCTTCGCCGAGAACAACGACCCCGTGTATCTCACCACGTGGACTCTCAGCAAGATGTACGACAAGATAAAGGAGGCAGGACGGTATTACGCCATGGATGGCGACGAGAAAGTGGCGGTGCTCTATCTCCGCGAAACGCCCGGGCAGAAGAAGTGCGAGATAGTGCTCGACAGCTGCTTCACCGACAAGCCGTTCCGCGTGCCGCTCTTCGGACTGTCAGTTGCCAACCTCTACGAGGCGGACACATACGATATGCAGTACGGCAAACCCACACTGGCGAACATACAGAACAAGGTGTCGATGTTCCGCATCATCCACAACAAGACGCAGGGCTTCGTGGACATGGTGACGGAGTTCTATCCGCAGGAGGTGGACTACGCCACAAAGGCGGAATACAAGGCGGAGAGAAAGTCAGGCAGAAAGGGTTTTGTAGCCCCCGAAAATGTGCCGCCCTTCAACGCCAACATAGAGAGGGCGATGAAGAGAATGACGGTAAAGGGACGCTGAGACGGCAATAAAAGGAAACTGAAAAGACAAGAAGATGAAGATATTTGCAGTAGGATTGAACTATCCGCAACACAATAAAGAGCTTGACGAAACGTTATATAAGGGCGAGCGGCCGGTGATATTCACCAAGGCGGACTCCTCGCTGCTGAAAGACGGCAAACCGTTTTTCCTGCCCGACGACATGGGGCGGGTGGACTACGAGACGGAAATCGTGGTGCGCATCTGCCGCCTCGGCAAGGCCATTCCGGCGCGCTTCGCCCACAGGTACTACGACGCGGTGACGGTGGGCATCGACTTCACGGCGCGCGATATGCAGAAGCAGTTGCGCGAGAAAGGACTGCCCTGGGAAATGTGTAAGGGCTTCGACGGCGCGGCGGTGATAGGCGAGTGGATGCCTAAGGACAAGTTCCGCGACGTGCAGAACCTCGCCTTCCGCCTCGACATCAACGGCGCGACAGTGCAGGAAGGATGCACCGCCGAAATGCTTTTCAAGATTGACGAGATAATAGAATACATAAGCAAGTACTTCACGCTGAAAACCGGCGACATCCTCTATACGGGAACTCCCGCGGGCGTGGGTCCGGTCAGCATCGGCGACCACCTCGAGGGCTACGCCGAAAACAGGAAGGTGCTTGATTTTAACATAAGATAAATGACAAGAAACATACTTCTCACACTGATTGTCCTGCTGTGTTCGCTGGACTCCGGCGCGCAGGAGTTCTTCAACCTCTCCGCCGACGACGTGAGGATTGGCGAAACGATGCCCTGCTTCACCTGGCAGAAGAACCTCGGCGCGCACTACGCCGACTCTGTTTACACGGTGGCGGTGGAATACCCCGAATACATCGACATGGCGAAGGACGACATCGCGAGGCTGAGGGAAATCACAACGGATTCCTTGCCCGAGTTCCCCGTGGTTCACAGTCAGATTGCCGTGGAGCGCAAGGAGGGTGTGCTGGAAGTGTTTTTCAACCCCATCGTTTTCCGCAACGGAAAATACCAGAAGCTCGTGAGCTTTATGATAAAGGTCACGGCCAAGGCGAAGGGCAGGAAAGTCCTGCGCTCCAACGCGAGGGCGGCATCTGCCAAGGCTTCGCGGTATGCCGAAAACTCCGTGCTCGCCCAGGGCAAGTGGGCGAAGATACGCGTGAGCGAGAGCGGCGTGTATAACATCACCGAAAAACTGATAAAGACCGCCGGCTTCACCGACCTTAGCAAGGTGAAGGTCTACGGCTACGGCGGCGCGCTCCACGACGAGGAACTCACCGAGAGTTCCATAATGAAATACGACGACCTGAAGGAAGTCCCCACGTGCAGCTACGGCGGCAAGAGGCTTTTCTATGCCGTGGGTCCCGTGACGTGGAGCAGTAACAGTGAACTGACGCGCACGCGCAATCCCTATTCCGACTACGGCTATTATTTCCTGACGCAGGGCGACGACGAACCGCTCACGGTGGACTCCGCCGCTTTCGTCTCGTCATTCTATCCCTCGCCCGATTTCTGCCACGTCCTTCACGAAGTGGACAACTACGCGTGGACGCAGGGCGGAAGAAACCTCTACGAGGCCAAGCCGGTAAGCACCGGTTCAACAAACAGTTACGATTTCACCCTGCCTTCCACCGCCCTTTCCGCCACGATGAAAGTGGTGCTGACCTCCAGCGGCGAAGCGTCGGCGCAGGTGCTGGTGAACGACTCCGTGGTGGGTACGGTGCTGATTGCCAAGGGCGGCAGTTACGACCGCGGCGTGTCAAGTTCGCAGACGTTCAGGAACATCGCCAACCTGAAACCCTCAACCACCGTGAAGATACGCAACACGGGCAGCAACACTATCCGTCTTGACTATATCTCAATGGCGTTCCCCGACGGCATGAAGCCCGCCCCCAATCTCGGCGGCACTTTCGGCGAACCCGAATACGTTTACGGCATCATCAACCAGAACCACCATGCCGACAAGGCGTGCGACATGGTGATTATCATCCCCACCAGCCAAAACACACTGCAACAGGCGGAGAGGCTCAAGGCTTACCACGAGCAGCACGACGGCATGACGGTGCGCATCGTTCCGGCGGACGAGCTTTATAACGAGTTCGCGAGCGGCACCCCCGAGGCCGACGCTTACCGCCTCTACATGAAGATGCTCTACGACAGGGCGGAGACCGACGCGGATATGCCCAAATACCTTGTGCTCTTCGGCGACTGCGTGTGGGACAACAGGATGAACTCTTCCGCCACGTCGAACTTCAGCGTGGACGACTATCTGCTATGTTTTGAGAGCGAGAACTCGCTCCACGCCATAAACAGTTTCGTGGACGACGGCTATTTCTGTGCCCTCGACGACGGGGAGGGCAAGAACGCGTCGTTGAGCGAATATAAGACCGACAGGTATGACATCGCCGTGGGGCGTTTCCCCGTGTCAAACGCCGAGGACGCTAAGACAATGGTGGACAAGTCCATCAGCTACATGAACAACGAGAACCCGGGCGAGTGGCAGAACGTGGCGGTGTTCATGGGCGACGACGGCAACAACAACGCCCACATGGAGGCTTCCGACAGTGCCGCGGCGGTGGTGGAACGCCTTGCGCCGGGACTTCAGGTCAAGAGGGTGTTCTGGGATATGTACCCCCGCGTTACTTCCGCCACGGGCAACACCTATCCCGAGATAACCAAGCTGATAAAGAAGCAGCAGAACGAGGGCGCGTTGCTCTTTGACTACTGCGGACACGGGCGCGCCGACCAGATGTCGCACGAGTCGGTGCTCAAATACGGCGACTTCGCCGATTTCCGCAACAAGGGACTGTCGCTGTGGGTCACGGCATCCTGCGACATCATGCCCTTCGACGGTACGGAGAGCAACATCGGCGAGACGGCCCTGCTCAACCCGAGCGGCGGCGCGGTGGCGTTCTACGGCACGACGCGCACCGTCTACACCAACTACAACAAATACATCAACCGCGAATATCTCCGCGCGCTCTTCACCAAGACCGGAGGCAAATACAACACCATCGGCGAGGCGCAGCGCATAGCCAAGAACACCCTCGTGACGGGCGGCACCGACCGCACGGTGAACAAGCTCCAGTATTCGCTATTGGGCGATCCTGCTATAGTGCTTAACATCCCTACCGACACTATCGTGGTGGACTCAATCAACGGCGTGGCGGTGGCGGACGCACAGCAGTTGCCCACGCTGAAGGCCGGCTCGAAGGCCGTTATTAAGGGTCATGTGGCGAAGGCCGGGGCGCAGGGCGTGAACACGGCGTTCAACGGCACGGCGGACATCATCGTGAAGGATGCCAAGGAGAGGATAGAGGGCAGGATGAACGACACCAGTTCTGAGGGAACGAACAAGGCGTATGTCTATTACGACCACGTGAAGACTATCTTCAACGGCACTGACAGCATCCGCGCCGGAAAATTCGACATTTCCTTTGCCGTGACGAAAGACATCAACTATTCCGACGCGCAGGGACTGATTACCGTGTTCGGCATGAACGGCGACAAGACCGTGACCGCCAACGGCAGCAGCGACGGCTTCCTCGTGGGCGGAACTGAGGACTTGGCGACCGACTCGCTCGGTCCGTCGATTTACTGCTACCTCAACTCGCCGAGCTTCACCAACGGCGGCACGGTGAACCCCACGCCGTATTTCGTGGCGCAGATTTCCGACGAGGACGGACTGAACACCTCGGGCAACGGCATCGGGCATGACTTGCAGCTCGTGATCGACGGCGACCCACTGAAGACTTACAACCTGAACGACAATTTCAGTTTCGACTTCGGTTCTTACACCACCGGCTCCACCTATTATAATATACCCGAACTGGAGGAGGGCGAGCACAAGCTGAATTTCACCGCATGGGACATAATGAACAACCCCAGCACCGCTACGCTCCGCTTCACCGTGGCGCACGGACTCACGCCGACCATGGGCAACGTGTTCTGCACGGAGAACCCGGCGAAGACAAGCACCACGTTCGTAGTGAACCACGACCGCTCGGGCAGCGACGTGGACGTTACGATTGAGGTGTTCGACAGCAGCGGCCGCCTGTTGTGGAGCCACAGCGAGTCGGGAACGTCGTCGGGCGCGGCC
Source organism: uncultured Prevotella sp. (assembly GCA_963639565.1). Lineage (GTDB taxonomy): Bacteria > Bacteroidota > Bacteroidia > Bacteroidales > Bacteroidaceae > Prevotella. Next base: position 19,933 of record CAVHWJ010000012.1, read on the forward strand.
TATACATACAGCTGGGACTTGTGTACCGACAGCGGCGGACGGCTCCAGTCGGGCATCTACCTCTACCGCGTGCGGTTGAGCAGCGACGGCAGCGGCGAGGTGTCAAAGGCGAAGAAACTGATTGTTATCAATTAAGCGGCGTTTTAAAAGTTGTGTGCATCACAATAAAACCGCCCATATTCAGTTATTATAAAAATCAAACGAAAAAGACTTACGATGAATAATGGAATAAAGATAGCGGCGTTTGCTCTCTGCGCCCTCACGGCGACAACGGCGACGGCACAGGACAAGAGGTCGATGTTCAACCCGATACACACGGCCCTCGTGTCGCAGTCTATCGCCCCCGACGCGCGCGGCGCCGGTATGGGTGACGTGGGAGCGGCCACCGACCCCGACGTGAACTCGCAATACTGGAACCCGGCCAAATACCCGTTCTGTATCAGCCGCGCCGGCCTCGCCCTCAACTACACCCCGTGGCTGCGGTCGCTGGTGAGCGACATGGACATCGCCTATCTCGCCGGCTACTACCGCATCGGCGATTACAGTGCCGTGTCTGCCTCGCTGCGCTATTTCTCCCTCGGTGAGGTCTACACAAACTACGACAGTTCCACGGGCGACACGCAGAACGCACAGACCATCAACCCCTACGAAATGTCGTTCGACGTGGCATACTCGCTTATGTTGAGCGAGAAATTCTCCATCGCCGCCGGCGTGCGCTACCTTATGTCGGATATGCAGTACAGCTCCACTGAGGAGCGCACCGCTTCGAGCGCGTTTGCAGCCGACATCGCCTGTTACTACAACAACTACCTGAACATAGGTTCGCGCGAGTGTCAGCTGGGCATCGGTCTCAACATAAGCAACATCGGTAGTAAGATTAAGTTCGGCGGCAGCGATTACAGCGAGTTCATCCCAACGAATATGCGTCTCGGCGCCGCCCTCATGGTGCCTATCGACGAGTTCAACCGCTTCACGATTTCCGCCGACGCAAACAAGCTCCTCGTGCCGACCTATCCGCAGCAGGGGGCTGACGAGGACACGGAGACTTACCAGAGGCGCGTGGAGGATGAGTATTACAACACGAGCAGTATCTCGGGTATGTTCAAGAGTTTCAGCGACGCTCCCGGCGGTTTCAAGGAGGAGCTGCAGGAGGTGAGCTGGAGCGTGGGTGCGGAATACGTCTACAACGACAAGTTCTCGCTCCGCGCGGGTTATCACCACGAGTCGGAGAACAAGGGAAACCGTAAGTACGTCACCGTGGGTGCCGGTTTCCGCATGAGTGCCTTTACGCTCGACTGCGGTTATGTAATCGCCACGGCGAAGAGCAACCCTCTCGACCAGACGCTGCGCTTCACCCTCGCCTTCGACATGGACGGACTGAAGGACTTGTTCAAGAGGAGGTAGGAGATGAAGATACGCGTAGGTTTCGGATATGACGTACACAAGCTCGTGCCGGGCCGTGAACTGTGGCTCGGCGGCATCCGCATCCCCCACACCCTCGGGTTGCTTGGCCACAGCGATGCCGACGTGCTCATCCACGCCATTTGCGACGCCCTCCTCGGCGCCGCCAACATGAGGGACATCGGCTATCATTTCCCCGACACGTCGGCTGACACCTTGAATATCGACAGCAAGATTCTTCTTCGCAAGACCATTGACCTTATCTCCACCAAGGGCTATACGGTTGGCAACATCGATGCCACCGTCTGCGCCGAACGTCCCAAGATTAATCCCCACGTGGATGCCATGAAGCAATGTCTCGCCGAAGTGATGCGCATCGACACCGACGACATTTCCATTAAAGCCACCACCACGGAGAAACTCGGCTTCACCGGACGTGAAGAGGGCATCAGTGCCTACGCCACGGTGTTGGTTTGCAGGGAGTAGGAGTCAGTTATTTCCAAAATGGAAACAACTGCCGACAGCAAGAGCGGTATTACACCCTAATATGTTAAAATCACGTTTAAAGGTAGCCACAAGCCACCTTTGAACGTGATTTTAACATATAATTTGTCTTTTCCACGGCTCTTTCATA
>CAVHWJ010000013.1:0-2143 GCA_963639565.1 uncultured Prevotella sp.
AAAAGGTTTTTCCTGTAAATGTCAAGATATTCAGCGTTCTTCCTCCTGTGCTTAGGCGTCACCCTACCCTTCTTGTCGGGCATCGCGTCGATGCTGTCCAGTCCCTCGTACGCGAGGAACATCCTCCTGCCCGTAACGAAAAGAGCCGTAGTGTCGTATTTCTGTTTCAGATACAGTTTTTCGTTGCCCTGCTCATATTGCTTTTTTATTGCTTCGCAAAGAGTGAGCCACACCTTTATGTTTTCCCTGTTGGCGGAATCTTTGAGAAGCGTCCTCATCGAAGCCTCCGCCTTGTCGAGGTTTGACCCGCTCTTTATATAGGTTTGCGCCTGTGCGATTTGTTTCTTCTGGGCACACGCGCAAATCCATACGTTGGCAAACATCAATACGAATAAACACAGTCTTTTCATCGAGCCATATAAAAAAATAAAGTTAAGAAGGGAGCGGCATGATTTCCGCAACCCTTCTTAACCGTTATGATTGCTTTCTTAAATTACTTTGTGAGAGCCTCTGCCTCCTTGGTCTTTGGGTCGTCAGCACCGAGAGTGCGATAGAGACAAGTGTAGAGAGAATAAGCCCAGTTAGACTTGAACTCCATCTTTGTGTCCATGTCCTTAGCCTTGTTGAGGTATTCGATGGCGTGGTTGTACACCTCGATAATCACTTTCTCAGTTGCTGCCGGAATACGTCCCTTTGTCTTTGCCGAAACCTGTTCAGCCTTCTCCTGTGCGAGGAACATATAGCAGTTGCCTATAGAAGCCACCACAGGAACGTTGTCGGGCTGAATGTCCGCGGCCTTCTTCAAGTCCTCGATAGCCTCCTGCCACTTGTGGTCGTTCATGTAAGCCTGTCCCCTCATTGCGATAGCAGCGAAATTCTTGGGGTTCTGTGCAAGTGCGTTGTCCACCAGAGTGTTGAAATCGTTTGTGCGACCCTGTGAGAGATAGAGCGATGTCAGCGTGCTGAACACCACCTGGTTGTCGGGGTACTGGGCGAAGAGCTTTTCCACCTTACCCGTCACAGCCAGCGTGTCCTCGTGGGTCTTCATCGTGTTCTGCAACGCGTTCAGCTTCACCGTCATTGCGTCCTTTGCGTATGTAGTGTCGTTGAGGGCAACGTCGGCGTATCTGTCAGCCTTGGCGTAATCCTCAGCGAAGAAAGCCGAAAGGCAGGCGAAATACGCAATCTGTGATGTGTACTGGTCGTTGCCGTTAGCCTGGAACATGGGCGACAGACCAGTGTCCACATACGAACCGAAAGCCATTGTAGCAGACTTGTAGTCCTTGGCGTTGTAGAACGTCTGACCGGCGTTAATCAAGTCGTTGCGCACACCCGTAAGCCTTGTGGCGTTGCTCTTTGCGAACTTCGGCTTAACCTTGCCTTTGGCGTTGGGCATATTGTCATACTTGTCACACTCGAGGGCTGCGTTGATTGCAGCCTCGGCAGCGGAATACATACCCTTCTCGTCCACCACGTTGCTTTCCTTCTTCACCTCGTTGGAGATTTTCACCTCAGCCTCCTTGTTGTATTTGGCGAGAGCGAGATCCACCACCTTGTTATATGCCTTCGCCTTGTCCTCGTTGGAGAGGTTAGCCTCCCCCTGCTTGATGAGCGCGAGAGCATCTTCGTACTTGTCGGCACCCAGGATAGTCTTGATGTCCTGGGCCTGCATGGCGGCACTGCTGAGTACCGCACACGCCAATACCATTAGCTTTTTCATTTGTATTATAATTTGTAAGTTGTTTGAATTTTATTCGTTAGCGTCGCTTATCGCCTCGCTCGTCTTGTCAAAGTCCTTTTTGCTCTCCTCTTCGGCCACGGCTTCGAGGTCGGAACTCATCACCTTGCAAACGCTGGCTATCACGTCGTTCTTCTTCGTCAGGTTAATGAGCCTTACGCCCTGTGTGGCGCGTCCCATCACCCTGCACTCCTGCACTGACAGGCGGATAACGATACCGCTCTTGTTGATAATCATCAGGTCGTTGTCATCGGTCACCACCTTTATCGCCACGAGCCTTCCGGTCTTCTCTGTGATACCGATGGTCTTCACGCCCTTACCGCCGCGGTTCGTCACACGGTAGTCCTCCACCATGCTCCTCTTTCCGTAGCCGTTCTCGCTCACCACCATAATGGTCTCGCTCTC
>CAVHWJ010000013.1:2420-4448 GCA_963639565.1 uncultured Prevotella sp.
GTGGCGAACACCACGTAATGGCTGTTGATGAACTCCTGGTCGTCGAGTGTCTTCAGTCTGAGGAAAGCGTTCACGCTGTCGTCGCTCTCGATGTTGAGCAGGTTCTGTATCGCCCTGCCCTTGCTGCTCTTGTTGCCCTCTGGGATTTCAAAGCACTTGAGCCAGTAGCACCTACCCTTCTTCGTGAAGAAGATCATGGTGTTGTGCATTGTGGCTGGATAGATGTATTCCGTGAAATCCTGTTCGCGGCTGTGCGCCCCTTTGCTGCCCACTCCGCCGCGTGCCTGTTCGCGGAACTCGCTCAACGGCGTGCGCTTGATATATCCAAGGTGACTTATCGTAATCACCACGGGGTCGTTGGGATAGAAATCCTCGGGGTTGAACTCCTCGCTGGAGTATTTTATCACGGTGCGCCTCTCGTCGCCGTATTTCTCCTTCACCTCCTGCAACTCGTCCTTCATCACCTTCTTGCAGAGTTCGGGGTCGTCGAGAATCTGCTGGAGATATGCAATCTGCCTTTCCAGTTCCTCGTATTCGGCGTGCAACTGCTCCAGACGGAGACCTGTCAGCTGACTGAGCCTCATGTCCACGATAGCCTTCGACTGCAACTCGTCGAGGTTGAACCTCTGTTCGAGGTTGCGCTGTGCGTCGGAAGGAGTCTTCGAGGCTCGGATAATCTTCACCACCTCGTCGATGTTGTCACAGGCGATGATAAGTCCTTCGAGGATATGCGCGCGTTCCTGCGCCTTGGCGAGGTCGAATTTTGTGCGGCGGATAGTCACTTCATGACGGTGCTCCACGAAATACTTCACACATTCTTTCAGCGTAAGCAACCTCGGACGGCCTTTAACCAAAGCGATGCAATTCACGGAGAATGAGCTTTGTAGAGCCGTCATCTTAAAGAGTTTGTTCAGGATAACGTTGGCGTTAGCATCCTTCTTCACGTCGATAACGATACGCATACCCTGTCTGCCCGACTCGTCGTTGGCGTTGCTGATGCCGTCGAGCTTGCCCTCCTTCACGAGGTCGGCGATATAGGTGATGAGCTGCGCCTTGTTCACCCCGTAAGGGATTTCGGTAATCACAATCTTGTCGTGCGAGTCGCCGCTCTCGATCTCAGCCTTGGCGCGCATAATGATGCGTCCGCGACCGGTCTCGTAGGCGTCCTTCACGCCCTGTATACCATATATATATGCGCCCGTCGGGAAATCCGGGGCCTTGATATACGTCATCAGTCCCTCGGTGTCTATTTCGGGGTTGTCGATATACGCGCAGCATCCGTCAATCACCTCGCCGAGGTTGTGGGTCGGTATGTTCGTCGCCATACCCACGGCGATACCGTTGCCGCCGTTCACGAGCAGGTTTGGGATTTTCGTAGGCATCACGGTAGGCTCCACGAGCGAGTCGTCAAAGTTGTTTGTCATGTCCACCGTGTCCTTGTTAAGGTCGTCCATGATATGCTCGCCCATCTTCGACAGGCGGCACTCAGTGTAACGCATGGCGGCAGCAGAGTCGCCGTCCACGCTACCGAAGTTACCCTGACCGTCCACGAGAGTGTATCTCATGTTCCAGTCCTGCGCCATACGCACGAGCGCGCCGTAAACGGAGCTGTCGCCGTGGGGGTGGTACTTACCGAGCACCTCACCCACCACGCGGGCGCATTTCTTGTAGGGTTTGTCACTTGTGTTTCCGATACCCATCATACCGTATAAGATACGGCGGTGTACCGGCTTGAAGCCGTCGCGCACGTCCGGAAGTGCCCTGGCCACAATCACCGACATGGAATAGTCGATGTAAGAGGACTTCATCTCTTCCTCGATATTGATTCTCAGGATTCTGTCCTGGTCAATCGTGTTGTTGTCCATTAATATTTCGTATTGTTAATATTCTTAAATTTTGGATTTAAGGGCATTTTAAGGCTTTCTGAGCCGTTTTCGCCCAATTTGGGTGCTAAATTACTACAAATATTCCGCAACCGCAAATTTTCCAACGAAAAAAGCGAAACGCCCCGCGGCGGTTCCTGTGGGG
>CAVHWJ010000013.1:4561-8730 GCA_963639565.1 uncultured Prevotella sp.
CGCTAACCGGTTCAGTCCCCTGTCTTGGTCTCCTCTTTCTTGTAGTCCACCACCGTGGCGCGCTGGAGCGTAGTGCTGAGGTTGGAGTTGCGCAGGCTTCCCGTGGCGCGGCATCTCAGTTTCAGTCCCGTGATGTTGGTTGCCTGCTGGAACTCCTCCACGCTGGCTGCGCCTCCCGTGGTGTTCACGATGCCCACCGAGAAGATGGCCAGGTCGGGCAGTTTCACCGTCTTGCCGTCGAGCAGCAGTTCCTTGATACACACCACCATGTCGGTGAGTATGCCGTTTATCGCTCCCGCCGAGAACGGCGTGTTGTGGCTCGCCATGTGCTGCGCGAGTTCTTCGAGTTCCACCATGTGGTCGGTCTTCGGGCGTGCATACCATCTGCCGTAGGTACTTGAAGTTTGCACCGGGTTCTGCTGCAATACATACTTGATCATAACGTTTAAATTTTAAGAGGTTAATAAAAAATTGGAGTGCGGAGGGAGCTGTCATGATTGTTAGTCTGAACGTCTCTTTCTCCTACACAACCGCAATATAACACTGGGTCTTGCGGCATTTCACGATAACGCCTCTTTTTCTGAAAAAAAACGTTTATTGGTCAGGAAAATTTGCCCCCGACGGAAAATATACATACTTTTGCAGCGATGAAAAGAACGAAAATGACTTTTTTACGCAGGGCGTACGGCGATGCGGCGAGGGTTGCAAAAAAGGTTCTTGACGGAAACCTTGCAGCCGTGAGCCTTTCGGCGTTCTCGCTGGAAATGCTTATATTAATATTGTATTACATATTAAATATAAAGAGCAACGCCCCACTCTACCTGTCGCTCGTGCTGTCGGTAACTGGCATTGCGGCAATAGTGTTTCACTTGAAGCGCACTGTTAAATAAACGTAAAAAGGGCGTGCGGCGAGGGATAACTGCGTTTCATGCAATGCTTTATCCGAAAATAATCCGTACCTTTGCGCCCGATTTATATTTTTAACATAAAGTCTAACTTTATTAATTCAAAACAAAACATTTATTAATTTTATGGCAGATTTTAAGAACGTACAGCCGTTGGCAGACTTCAACTGGGACGAGTTTGAGAACGGAAAGAAGGCCGAAGTGAGCGCATCAGACCTCGAAAAGGCCTACGACGAAACTCTGAACAAGGTAAGCGAGCAACAGGTTGTTGAAGGTACCGTTATCTCGGCAGACAAGAAAGAGGTAATCGTGAACATCGGTTACAAGAGCGACGGTATCATCCCTGCAAGCGAATTCCGCTACAATCCCGACCTGAAGGTTGGCGACACCGTTGAGGTGTACGTTGAAAACCAGGAGGACAAGAAGGGTCAGCTGATCCTCTCCCACAAGAAGGCTCGCCTGAGCAAGAGCTGGGAGCGCATCAACGCTGCTCTGGAGAACGAGGAAATCATCCAGGGCTACATCAAGTGCCGCACAAAGGGCGGTATGATTGTAGACGTGTTCGGCATCGAGGCATTCTTGCCGGGAAGCCAGATCGACGTTCATCCTATACGCGACTACGACGTGTTCGTAGGCAAGACAATGGAGTTCAAGGTTGTGAAGATCAACCAGGAGTTCCGCAACGTTGTGGTTTCACACAAGGCCCTCATCGAGGCAGAGCTGGAAGCACAGAAGAAGGAAATCATCAGCAAGCTGGAGAAGGGTCAGATTCTCGAGGGTACTGTCAAGAACATCACCTCTTACGGTGTGTTTGTTGACCTCGGCGGCGTGGACGGACTCATCCACATCACAGACCTCTCTTGGGGCCGCGTGAGCGATCCCCACGAGGTTGTTTCTCTCGACGAGAAGATCAACGTGGTTATCCTCGACTTCGACGACGAGAAGAAGCGCATCGCCCTCGGCCTGAAGCAGCTCACTCCTCACCCATGGGACGCTCTCGACTCAGAGCTGAAGGTTGGCGACCACGTTAAGGGCAAGGTTGTCGTTATCGCTGACTACGGCGCATTCGTTGAGATTGCTCCGGGCGTGGAAGGACTTATCCACGTGTCAGAGATGAGCTGGAGCCAGCACCTGCGTTCAGCACAGGAGTTCCTCCACGTAGGCGACGAGGTAGAGGCAGTTATCCTCACCCTCGACCGCGAGGAGCGCAAGATGTCTCTCGGCATCAAGCAGCTGAAGGAAGACCCGTGGGAGACAATCGAGGTTAAGTACCCCGTTGGCAGCAAGCACACTGCAAAGGTTCGCAACTTCACCAACTTCGGTATCTTCGTTGAGCTGGAGGAAGGCGTGGACGGACTTATCCATATCTCAGACCTCTCTTGGACAAGGAAGGTTAAGCATCCTTCAGAGTTCACACAGGTTGGCGCCGACATCGACGTTGTTGTTCTCGAAATAGACAAGGACAACCGCCGTCTGAGCCTCGGCCACAAGCAGCTTGAGGAGAATCCTTGGGACACTTACGAGACAATCTACACCCCGGGTTCTGTACACAAGGGCAAGATTACCGAAATGATGGACAAGGGCGCTGTCATCACCCTCAACGAGGGCGGCGACGGTTTCGCTACTCCCAAGCACCTCGTTAAGGAAGACGGTTCTCAGGCACAGCTTGGCGAGGAACTCGACTTCAAGGTTATCGAGTTCGTTAAGGAGACAAAGCGCATCATCCTCTCTCACAGCCGCACCTTCGAGGACGTGAAGGACGAGCCGAAGAGAGCCCCCCGCAAGAAGTCTGGCAAGAAGGAAGAGACTCCCGTTATCAACAACGTGGCAGCTTCTACAACCCTCGGCGACCTCGACGCTCTCGCAGCCCTCAAGGCTAAGATGGAGAAGGGCGAGTAATCCCCAAATGACGCAATAGGAGCGACACCGCAAGGTGTCCTCCTAATAACGATAAAAGGCAAGCATCAATTACAGTGCTTGCCTTTATTATTTACCGCCGCTTTCGCTTTTTATAGAAAAACTATTATACGATTTGTATAATTTAGGCGAAACATATAACTTTGCATTGTCAGCCGTGGCAACGCATAGCCGATAATCCACCGCGCATTACAAACATTAGAACAAGAAAAATATGGCGAGAACAAGAAACCCCTTTGTCGTTTCGGGCAAGATTGAGAAAGAGTATTTCTGCGACCGTGCCGTGGAGTCAAGCAAGATAGTAAGGTCGGTGGAGAACGGCAACAATCTCGTGCTTATATCCCCCAGAAGAATGGGAAAGACGGGGCTTATACGCTACTGCTATGATTTCGGCTTCAAGAAAGACGAATACTATACTTTCTTCGTGGACATACTGCATACCACAAGTCTTCAGGAGTTCACCTATCTCCTCGGACGAAAGATATACGAAACGGTGTTGCCCAAGAGCAAGAAGATGATGACGGCGTTCATACGTACGCTGAAATCCATAAGCGGACAATTCGGTTTCGACCCCATAGCAGGAACGCCGACTTTCGACCTTAGTCTTGGCGACATAGCGCGCCCCGAACTGACGCTTGAGGAGATATTCCAGTATCTCGAACAGGCAGACCGCCCGTGTCTCGTCACGATTGACGAGTTCCAGCAGATTGCCAAATATCCAGAGAAAAACGTGGAGGCTCTGTTGCGCACGCATATCCAGAACACCTCAAACTGCCGTTTCGTCTTTGCCGGCAGCGAGTATCACATCATGCAGGAGATGTTCATTTCCTCAGCGCATCCGTTTTACAACAGTGCCGACATACTGGAACTGAAGCCTATAGACATACAGGTATATTATGATTTTGTGTCAGGTTGGATGGAGAAATACGGCAGACGCATTGATTTCCCCACGATAGAAACCGTCTACCGCCTCTTCCGCGGCAACACCTACGGTATGCAGCGCACCTTCAACGAGGCCTTCGCCATGACGGACGAGGGTGACACCTGTTCCGCTGAAACTGTAAGTGCCGCCATAAACAGTATCATAGAATCAAAAGAGCCACTGTTTCAGGAACTGTTGTCGAACATCCCCGAAAAGCAGAAGCCACTGCTCTATGCCATTGCCTCAGAGGGCGAAGTGGAGAAAATCACATCAGCCGCCTTCATCAGCAAACACCGGTTGGCTTCGGCAAGTTCCAACCAGCACGCGGCCAAAAAGCTCATCGCCACCGGTGTCATCACAAAGCTCCACGGCAAATACTCCCTCAGCGAACAGTTTTTCGACATCTGGATAAAGAAGATGTACGG